>JAQUZJ010000007.1:25554-28615 GCA_028691375.1 Candidatus Altimarinota bacterium
TTAAAATTCCATGACAATGACAAGAGAATTAAAATAAGAAAGCAAATAATAAAAAATTCCTAGAAAATTTTCTAGGAATTTTTTATTATTTTAATTTCTCTAAATCAGTTTCAATAATATATTCTTTTCATAATACTGATTTAACTGCATTTTTAGTAAGTGATCCGTAAATTAAATTTCAATTAGAATCTTTTTCATAAGAAGTTAATTTTCATTTGGCAATAAGTAAATCTTGTACATTTTTAACAAATGTTTTATTTAAAGTAATCCTTTGTTCTATTGGAGTATTTAAAAAATTTTGATATAAAATTGCTGTATTTTTATCAAATAATCAAGTTACATCTTTATCTTCAAATCAAATTGTTCTTTGAAGTTCCATTGTTTTAGTTTTAGTTTTGTCTCAATAATTAGTTTCGTCTTCAATTCATAGAATAGTATGTATTTTTAATACAAATAATGATATTTTTGTGTCTTTTGTACTATCTGAACTTGCCAAGCCTTCAAGTGCTTCACTAGTTTTTTTGGTAAAAATTTCATTATTATATATTCAATTTGTATCATTTAATATTGTTCAAATTGCTTCTCTCTTTTTATCTTCTCAACTAGAAGTTTCTGTTTTTACTAAACCAAACATTCATCAAAATCATTTAAATATGATATATAAATTAACAATAAATTTTCAAATAAAAGGAATATTCATAAATTCTTTACATTTATTTTTATCAGATTCCGAAAGATTGTTATAAGATTCTTTCATATCAGATGAAAGCTCATTATATACTTTCTTTTGAGTCTCATTTAATCAGACTAATTCTTCTTCATTTTCTGTGGTAGTTTTATCATTAGAAATAGTAGAATTTGAATTTTTTGAATTTGTTTTGGAATCACTGTTATCATCTACAATGTCTTCAGTATCGTTTTCATCTGTATTGTCAGCAAGTAATTGTTCATAATCATATGTATCAGAATTTTCATCGCCTGAACTATTGTTTTTTAAGTCATTATCTTCTCCTTGAGCTTTTTTTATTGCATCTACATCAACAAGTGTCTCTATATTATCAGATTCTTTCTTGTCTCTCCAACTAGAATCAAACGGATTTCATGCTTTTACTATATTTGAAACAAGTAGAATTGTCGCTCATGCAACAAATGGAATTTGTGTTATACTTGCTTTTACAAAAAATTTTCTGAATTTTGAAATCAATCATACATCTTCTTCAAGTTGTTTTATTTCTTGTTTTAATTTACTTTTTTCTGAAATACTTAATTTATTATTTTCTAATTCTGATTTTTTCTTTTTAAGTTCATTTATTAATTCTTGTTTCAACTCCAATCATGCTTTGACATTATGTAATCATTCCATATCTTTCATTTCAGATAATTTAAGATCCCTTCTTGAAATAAGTTGTTGTATGTTTGTATCTCATTCAATGAGAGTTTTTAATTTTGTATTTACTTCTTCTAATTCTTTTTTTAAATCATTTGATGTTTTGCTAATAACATTTTGTCATTTATCATTTACTCATGATTTTTCTATTTCTTGTTTAATTTCATTTCTTTTACTCATCAAAGAAGATATTTCAACATTTGTATTCATTGCATCATCTATTGACTTATTTATATCAGAAAATTCCTGTTTTGACTGATTGTATTTTAATGGAGCTTTAGTTTCCATATCATCAATCATTTTTGTTATTCATTCTACTTTTTCATTTATATTTTTTTCTTTTGCTAAAATTTTAGCATTTTTTCTGTTATTTTTTAATACAACATTTACTTCTTCTACTTCATGTTTTTGTTTTTGTTCTATTTCTAGTTTTTTTCATTCGAGATATTTTATAGCATTATCATACTGACTTTTTTGTCATTTTAATCAGGGTATTTTATCAAACATACTTGGATCAATTCATTTGAAAGATTCTATTGCTCAGTTTATATTAGCCAATTTTTGATCATCACTTATAACTTTTCAATCCAATTCCCATGTAAAATATCATTCTTTATTAATTTTCTTAACTTTATAAGCACTAGCAATACTGGTTCATCAGACTGCTATATTCATTGCCATAACTATTCAACCATTTTCTATCATTTCCAAAAAATCAACATTTTCATTTCACAATATATATTTTTGTCTAGCCCATTCTCATCACATTCAAAGTCCAAAATCTGCTAATAAAGTTGGTGGTACTTTTAACATTGCAAAGTTAGTAATAGATTTTATTGTTTCTTGTGACAATTTTGTACCTGTGGTCTTAAAAATCTGCTCTGTTATCTCTGTCATAGCTTCTTTTGTAAGAGTTCATCATGTCTTTGTTAAGGCAGTGACTACTACTCATTCTGCTAATTCCCTTCTTACTCAAGATGTCACTAAATTATTTATTACTCAAGATTTTATAGCGCTTGTAGTAAATTTTCATCAAAATTTGGCAAGAGTTACATTCAATGCTAACTCTGTAGTTATATCAAGAGCTCAACTTCAAAAAGTATCAAAACTTCTTTGATTTACAGCAACACTTGTTCATGTAGCCACTATTCAAGAAGCTACTGCACCCCGCATTGCAATCACTCAAGGTGTAGCTGCTCAAAAAGTACCAGCTTCAGCAACAATAGTAACTATAGTAGCTGTTACAACAGCAGAAACTATAACTGCACCAACTTTGACAAATGACCCAATATTCATACTTTCCTTATCAGAAGTATTACTATCAAAAACTTTTATCTTTAAAAGAGGTATAGTAAATCATCATCATCCATATCATTGTATATCTTTATACATATCTACAATCTGACAATCAATACCTGATAGTCACAAATCTTTTGCATCATATTTTTCTAAAACATTTGATATTCAATCATTGAATGACTTAGCTAAAATAGGTCATAGCTTTGTTCATTCTTGTTGAATTAAACTAATAATAGTCATAAGAGGATTATCTTTTTCAACATCTCCTGTAACCCAAAAAGAGATATCATCAATATTTTTTCATTTTGCTATCAATATTTTATCCACCCTTGCCAAAGTCATCATTTTTCATTTTTGTTCTAGTGATGCTTTATT
>JAQUZJ010000064.1 GCA_028691375.1 Candidatus Altimarinota bacterium
TATATTGTGAGACAAGTAGTTAGCATTCTCTCAATCTACTTTCGTGTATGTAAAAGCTATAGTTTTTGGTGTGGAACCTCAATTATTTATGGTAATGTTTTTCAAATCATATTGATTTCAGTCCTGTTCATTTTCTCAAAAATATGCAAATTCTACAAATCTTCAGTTAAAATCAGTTACTTTTTGGAGTCTTGAATGTTCGTAGTATGAATATACCATATATCTGCCAAGAGCATCAATAACTTTTATTAATTTATTTTCGTTGTCGTACTCAAAACTAAGTTTGTCTCCGTTTTTATTTGACAGTTCTTTGATTCTTAAATTGGTTCAGTATTTTTCTTTGTTTCAATTATCATAAGTAATTGTATACTCATCTCAATTCTTACCTAAAGTTGCATTTAAAGCTTTTTGATATTCAAAAGTTCAGTCTGTTTTCTTTGCAAAAATAATTTTGCTAAGTTTGCCATTGTAGTAATCTACATTTCAGCTTTCATCTTCTTTTAGGAAAAGATTATAATTGTGGTCAAAGTTAATTCAAACTGGTCAGTTGTAATATGTCTGAGATTTATATAAAATATCAAAATTAAAAGGTAATCATTTGCTTGGTAAACTCATGAGAGTGTTGTTGTAAGTGAATTCTCAAGTTGGTATAGATATAGGATCTGATTCGTCTTGGGGATTTATAGTGGTAGAAGTAATTTTTTGGAGAGTTCAATTTACCAAATAAAATTGTTCTTTTGTTAGGGAATCTATACATACAGGATTAAAGGGTACTTGAGAATATTTACAACCAAGATTTCAGAATATAAAATCATATTGTCAATCAAAAATATTATCTTGTGTTTTAGGATTATCATATACAGATAATCATTCATTATATAGAGATTTGATTTCTGATTCTCATAAAGCACGTTTGTAAATGCGGAGATTGTCAATACCTCAATTCATAGGATACCGTGTATCAGAAAATTTTCATATATACATATCTCTCAAATTTGCCTGAGAAAAATTAATATTAGCATTTTGAATAGTGCTTATTTTTTTTTCATTTATATATAAAATAGCTGAATTGTTTTTTATGACATAAGCAATATGAGCCCATTCATTTCTAATATTTGCTAAACATCAATTAATCGAAAATAAAGGCTGAGAAAAACCATTATTTAAAAACCAACTACAAATTGTTCAGTTATCATTGGTATTACCTGATATATCAAGCACAAAACCAGATCTATCATGATCTTTTGCAATAACAGCATGAGCGCCATTTGTTGAATAACGACCCCGACCATCCATACCAGAATAATCATTAAATTTGACCCAAAAACTAATTGATAATTCATTACCGAATTGAAGTGAGGAATTATTTGGTACACGAATATGTCAAGGATTATAATACCCTCAAAAAGATGAAGATTGTCATTCTACTCAATTCATAAATCGAACATTTGCTAACCATCAGTTATTTCATTTTCCACTGGTATCGTTAGCATTTCATTCAAATAAATATTCTGCAACTAATCAGTTTCTTGGAACATTTGAACTAGATTGAATCGATTCCATGCTTCTATTTATAGAAAACATTTTGAATATATTTTCATCATTGTTTAATACTGGGGGTGTCTCTATTAATTTTTCTCAGATAGATGAACCAGTTCAAACATCAGAACCCGTACCATTATCTTCGGCAAACACACAATTGCCACCAAAAAACAAACATAAAAAAACAAATAAAATTAAAATTGTTTTTCTAGATTTTATTAGGTACTTATTTGTACCCAGAATTTTTTTTAAAAAATATTCCATAATTTATATAATTTAGAAATTAAAAGATATAAGGGTCTGAATTTAAAATCTGGTTAAAAAAATAAAATTGAAAATCAATCCTTGAGAGATTTTATTCTTACGGGCTTAAGAACAACTTAAATAATAAATTAAGTTAAATAAAGAAGCATTTGTACTATACAAAAAGCCAAAAAGAAAAAAACGGAAAAAATAAAGAAAAACATTTTAAATTTCTTGGTTATTATTGATATAACTAGATATAAGCCATTGGTAATGAAATACCGAAAAAATAAGTTTGTTCAGAGTTGAACAAACTTATTGTACAGGATTAATTTTTTAAAAAATAAATTAACCTTGTGTATTGTAATTTTTAAATCTCAAATTTTACCCATACATAACAACTGGTATTACCATAGGTTCTCTGTCAATTTTATAGGCCAAATATGCTTCAACATCTTTTCTTATAATTTTTATAAGATCTTTGTCTTCAATATCTGGCATATCTTTTATGGTTTGTTGGTAGGAAGTTCTTGCTTTTTTTATAATCATTCTGTGTACTTCTCTCACTTCATCAAGATATACAAGTCATCTACTTTCTATTTTAAGCATTCCGTCAAGTTCTCTTGTTTTTTGGAAAACTTTAAAAACTATTACAACAACTCAAGCTTTCATCATCTGAGCTCTAGCTTCTATAACATGACTATTGGCAATTCAAATACCATGTCAATCAACTATAATTTCTTCAAGCTTTAGTTTGAAGGCGGATTTTTTAATATTTCTTTGTTTATCAACTTCAAGAATAGATCAGTTATCTGTAAGAATTACATTTTTATCTGGAATACCAAGCATTGTAGCTGTTTTTTTGTGAGCAACTCTCATGTAAAGTTCTCCATGCACAGGCATAAAATATTTTGGTTTTATAAGATTGAGCATAAGTTTTTGTTCTTCACGACAAGCGTGTCAACTTGTATGAAGGTCCATTCAGTCTTTTGTAAAAAGAATTGCTCAAAATTTTATGAGATTGTTCATAAGATCTACAATCTGTCTCTCATTACCAAGAATTGGGCTTGAGGAAAGCATTACTGTATCTCAAGGTCTGATATTTATGATAGTATGTTCTCCGTAAGCCATTCTATGAAGTCCAGACATTTCTTCTCATTGAGATCAAGTTGTGATAATTAAAACTTCATTATCTGGAACATTATCAATCTTATTTGTAAGCCTTTTGATTGTCCCTGGTTTACATTTTATAAAACCAAGTTCTCTTCAAATTCTTGCATTTTCTACCATACTTCTTCAATTTAAATAAACTGATCTACCAGTTTTTTCTGCTGATTCGATAATTTGTTGCATTCTTCATATAAGACTCGAAAAAGTTGCAATAATTACTCTTCATTTTGCTTCAGAAATTACTTTGTGAAGACTGTCTCAAATATCAGCTTCTGTTTGCGTAAATCATTCTCTCATAGAATTTGTGGAATCACTCATAAGTAAATCTATTCATCTAGAACCGATTTCTCATATTTTTGAAAGATTAGCTGGTTGATCAATAGAAGGTGTAAAATCAAATTTAAAATCTCAAGTATGCACCATTTTAAAATTTGGAGTTTCTACATAAACTCAACATGCATCAGGAATATTGTGATTTTCTCTAAAAAACTCAATTTTAAATTTTCATACCTGAAAAATTCCATCTTTATCTGGATTTATTTCAAAAATATTCGCTTTTCCAATAATCCCAGATTCTTCAAGTTGTTTTTTGATAAGACCAATTGTAAGTTTTGTTGCATAAATATTTGGGAAACCGAGCATTGGTAAAACATGTTTAAGTCATCAAATATGATCCAAGTGTCCATGAGTAACAAGAATTCAAGCAATCCTATCTCTTAATGGAATTATTGGTGAAATATCTGGCAAAGAATATTTTGCTCAAAGCATGTTATTTTCTGGAAATTGGATTCCGCAATCAATAAGTATAATTTCTTTATCATATTCAACCATGCTCATATTTTTACCTACTTCATTATGTCATCAAATAGTGACAATTCTAGTTGCACCTTGCTCCAAAAGTGGAAAATGTTGTGGTCTAGTTTTTGGGAAAATAAACGGAGGAACATTGTTGTGTCCAAAACTACTTGAATCATCATCTCAATCATCATCCTCATCTATATTATCAGATTTTGGAAGACTATTAGGTTTTTTGAATTCCTTTTGAATCTTAGGAATAATAAGTTCTTCTTTATTAGAATCACTCAGATCATCAAAATCAGAATCTTTGTCTTGACTCAATTCACTTTCTAAATCCGTAAAAAAATCATCTCTCATAAAAAATATTTAAATAATAAAAATAAAATAATAAATTTGTTATTTCTGTCTGAATAGACAGAAACTTAATTCCTTTGTTGTTTTTGCTACCGTCACTCGCAAGAAGTATGATGTAGTAATCTTTCTATCTGTCATCCTGCTCGATTGAGGATCTTCCAAATATTACAGCTAAATGGAGCCGATTATCCACAAAGCTACAATATATGGTAGATTTCAAACTAAATCTAGAATGACAATCTATTTTTATTTGTTCTTTTCATTTCTCCCTTCTTAGAAAAATGGGGTTTTAGGGGGGGCGAATGTAGTGATTCCTAACAGACAAGCAGCAACTTACCAGCTGAAACTTTGCCCCCCTAAAACTTTTGGTACTTTTGGTTACAAAAGTACAAGGAGGTTGACTACAAAAGTGGACTTTAGATTACCACGAAAAATTTTAAATAAAATTTTTCTTGCAACAATGTAATTTTGAATTTCATTTTTGGACAGATTTTAAGTTGGTCTCTATGATTTATTTCTAACTTTTACACTTCTGAGCTCCTAGCTTTTATTCGAGATAATATAAAAATCTTGTAAGATTTATAGAAATCTTTGTTGTATCCCGATTATAATCTTTCACTTTAAAATCCTCAAATGCAGTATTTTTGAACTCATCATTTACAAAAATATAATTTGAGAAAAATATATATTTCTTTTTTAAAGTATAATTAATTTCACTTCTTTTTTTGAATTCATCATTATGAAAGACATAGAAAGTAAAACTTTCTGCAAAATCTTCATATTTGTTTGAAAGAGCATATCAGGAAGCAAAATCTCAAATTTTAGAGTTACTCTTTTTTTTATCAGAATCAAGCCAACTTATCTCATAAAAATTATCGGATAAATCATAATCTCCAAGTTTATCCAAATAATAAATATCTACAACATGTCAAAGCTCATGAACCAAAACTTTAGCCAGTTCTCAATTATTTTTTATACTATTTAGAGCTAATGATAACTTATAATTTGATAATCTTCCTCTTGGCTCTTTTGTATCATAATCAAGGACAACTTCAAGAGGAGTAGTTTTTTCTTGTAAATAATCTGATAAAACTATTTTTTTAATAAGTTGTAATTCTTCTTTTCTGATTGTAATGTTTTTTGGATAAAAATCAAAAATTATTCACTTTTTTTCACTTTTTGTTTGACTATTACTATTTTTTTCACTTGATCACGTAAAATAATTTTGTCCTAATATTTCTCAAGAAAAATATAATTTTGACAAATCACTTCAAGAATATACATCTTCTTTATTGTATATGGAAGCACTGTCAAAAGTAGTATGAGTACGACCAGAAAAAGATTTATCAATATAAAAAATGATCAGCAAAAATCCAACAAAAAAGAAAACGAACTTAAAAAAGTCCTTTTTATCTAGATAAATTCAGAAAATCTGCATATTAAAAATATATTAAATATTTTAGTGTCATTCCGACCGTAGTGGAGGAATCTATTGTGGCTTCAAATTGAAATCAATATAAAAATCTATTG
>JAQUZJ010000008.1 GCA_028691375.1 Candidatus Altimarinota bacterium
TTTAATTTTAATTCTTTTTATTTCAATAAATTCTTGTTTGTTCTAAAAACTGAAGGTTATTAGGATCTATTTTTGCTTTAAAATTAGCAAAAACGATAATTTTTATCAAGTAGGTGCTAGGCTGAATCTAGTATAACGCTATGTTTTCCTAATTTTACCCTATTTTTTGTGGTACAAATAATCAAAATCAAAATTTTAAGTTAAACAATAATTTCTTTTTTTTCGACAAAATAAAAATAGTCCTTATTAGTTAGAACTGCTTTTAATGTGGCTTTATCTAACTAAATATAGGAAATAATAGTTTAAGTAAAATCTCTTTTTAGAGATTAAAATATTTATAATTAATTTTAAAAAATGAACAATAAACCAAATAAAAATTCTAGTGTAGATACGCTATGAATAAATGATTTAAGTTTCTTTCAAAAAAGCACTCTAAAATTAGTGTGAGCAGAAGAAAAAGTGGCTAATATAAAAAAGAGAGTACAACAAGAATCTGAAGATCTTATATTAGATGATATGGCAAATGTTGTTGATAATATATATGCCCTTGCAGATAAAAATTGAAAATCGCCTATTGTAATTTTGAATAATCTAGTTGCCCAAGAAAAAGATATAAAAAAGGCAAAATATCTTGAATCTCTTAAAGGTTTCTTTTTGAGAGCAACTGCAGAATGAAAAGAAGAATGAGAAAAACTAGCACAAAAAGAAATAGAACTATTTATAAGTCAAAATAATAAAAGAATTGAGGCTGAACAAATGAAAGGTATCAATGTATTAGAATCATTCGAAAGATTAATGCCATTACTTGCAAATTTTCGGTGAGATGAACCTGTATGTTTTTATACTGTAAAAAAAATAGAAAACGTTAATTGAGAATGAAAAGATAAATTTGAATTTTGAGAAACATATGAACATCATTACAAAGTGCCCGAAGCTGAAAAATGAAAAGAAATATCTTCAGATAAACCTACTGCTCAAGCAATAATAAACAATGTAACAGTGCCTTGAAAAGCAATAGGTCCAGAATTATATTGAGTGCCTTTAAAAATCTCCATTATCCCAATTCATGAAATTTTCCTAGATAAAAATTCAAAACCAATATGAGCCCTGTGAATCGCCATACCTCGTGAAAATCAAACTGCTCTTACTAAAATATCTTGAGACTTAGCAGAATGAACAAAACAAATATCATTAGCCATTGAAGATTTGGCTTTTACAGCACAAAGACAATTTGAAGAAGTAAATACTGCGATATTTCAACTAAGTGACATACTTGATTCAACTAAAGATATAGAAAACATAACAACATTTATAAATTCAATTGCAGCACAAACAAAAATGTTATGATTAAATGCTGCAATTGAAGCAGCTCGTGCATGAGAAGCCTGAAGATGATTTGCTGTGGTTGCTGATGAAGTAAGAAAATTATCTGAACAATCAAATAATGCTGCCGATGAAATTAAGACTACTATTTTTAATATGGTTACCAAGTTAAAACAAAACGTTGAAAGATTTAAAGAAATATTAAAAGAACAAGAAAATACTGTTGCAACAACTGAAGAAATTACGGCACAATGAGAAGAAATGAGTGCTATATCAGCACAAACAAAAGAAATAGCCGATAGAATATAATGTGAAGAATTAATGAAAGATAGGAAAATAATTTAATTTCCTATCAAGATTTCATTTACATAGTTTATTTTATAGTACCCGAAAATAGAGTCTTGACAATTTTTGAGATAGTAATTCTAAATTCTTCTAATAATTCATATATTTATGTCTGACTTATCCAATCTTACATAAAAATCAGTTATTCATCATGAACACTTAAAACTAGATTCTTTTGCTTCTGAACAGGATAAAAGCTTGTTCAGTGGTACTGATATTTTTGAAAACATTTCGTTTCTGTTTTTGCTATAGCTTGATGCTGAAAACTCTTTATTGCTAACATCTTTTCATATATTTTCAAGTAATATTTCTAATATTTCTATTGTAGCATTTTGTGAAGAAATTTCTTTAGAAGTGAGTTTTTCTCATTTGAAATAAATCTTATTACTTATTGTATCAAGAATAAGTCATTTATTCTCTTTTTTTAGAATATATTCATAGTCTCAAATATAGGATTCTCAATTATTATCTTTGTATAAAACTTTATCTTTTTGAATATAGGAAGAAAATATTCACCTAGATAAATATTGTTCTATTTTTACTCAATCCGAACATTCTCAATCAAGATATGATGCATATTCTATTTCAATATTAGGGTAGCAATTTTTCATATCTTTTATAGTATTCACCAACGTTTCTCTGCTAATTCATGGTTTCATAACAACAACATATCATCATCAAAGTTTTCCTGAAGAAGTCGGCATAACTCATATATTTTCATAATCATTTAATCTATTTTTCCTAAAAAAATAGATTAAATTCTCTGCAAAGCTACTCTGTTTTTCAAGGATAGAAATTGCATACCTATGATTATTGATGCAATCAATAAAAGCATTTATGGTTTCGTTGTTAAATCCTTTCTCAAATAATTCTTTGAATAATCTAATAATCTTGGTGTTCAAAAAAATAATTATATCACTAAAATTATTATACACAGACTCTTCTCAAATAAATTTCTTTAAATATATATTATAATTTGAGACATCCTCTCATAATATTTCCTTTTCTATAAATTTCTTATGTTCATCGTACTCATTTATATCAGCCCTTTTAAATTGCTCAATTTGTCTAGGTTTTGTAGGTATTCATGAATAAATCATTCAATAATCAAGTGAAATATCCGAGGTAATTAATGTATTTTTAAATTTTTCCGTAATTATAGTTTCCTTTAAAAAAATAGATTCAAGTTTGCTATCTAAGTCGAAAGAAAAATTTTCACATAGAACAAAAAAAGGATCTTTTGAATCAATAAGGGTTCATATTACTGCATGATTTAAAGTATTATTATAACGAAAAATTGAGTCTAATTTCCAAGCTATTATTTTTATGTCATTAAAAACCTTTGTATTTAGAAACGATTTATAATTTTGTAAAAAATCTAACTTTAGCTTGTTTATTAATAAATAGATTCATGTTACCAAAATAGCCGAAAACGTTCAAGAAAATCAAAATCAGTGACCTATGATTGTCTCGGTTAATATCGATATTTCAATGCCAAAATCGCAAGTATTTATATCTAATAAATCTTGTACAAAATCAATTATTTTTCTTTCCTCTTTGCTTATTTCTAAAAAGGAAATGGTTTTAAAATCTTTTTCTGTTATATCAAAAAATAAAATACTCTTAAATGATATCCCTCTCTCTTTTTTTATTTTAAATCAGATATAACATTTCATAGGAATCTTATTTTTAATGGGTGTGTATTTTGATGCATGCAATCATCATCTTGGATTCCAAGGAAAATTAAAACATCCGCTAACAACCAAATCGTTTTTAGAAAAAAAATCACTATAAACATCTGGAAAATGTTTTTGTAGTGATTTTGTGTTCATTTGAATTCTTTCAGACATACACAATAAGTAAAAGAATATTAGAGTACATACTTATGATTTCTTGGAATTTGTCAAATTTATTTGATGTTTGAAAGGATATTATAGTTTAGTTCTAGTCTTAAAATACACGATATGAAAAATATGTTCTATTTATCTGTTGTACTATTATTTTGTTCAATAAAACCCTTCAATTACTGAAAAGTTAAAGAAAATTTCCACCCACAGAAAAACCTCTCAAAACTTTGAAAAAGTTTTGAGAGGTTTTTCATTATTTTTTGCACTCTACTTCACTCCAAATTTTCTTCATCCAGTTCTTCAAAAAACTTCTTCATTATAGAATTCATAGACTCTCGTAGGTTTTATGTTGAATTCTCAGCTATGTGTAATCCTTAAAATATATTTTACGTCATAAACTCCGGCTCAAAGATTGGAATTGTAGCCAAAATATCTATCATCTCTGAATTCTTCTCTTTCAAATAAATTATTAAATCTTGCGTCTTTATTCTCTGTATCAAGATTTGGATTTACCAGTTCTGATCCTGAAGGAATAAATGATTCAAAGGCAACTTGATCTCTAGCTTCTCAAGTAATTATACGACCATAGGCAATCACAAGTTGTCAAACTTTTGCTTCAGAAATAGATTTTATATATTCAATGATATCCTTTGGATATTTCAAATCATTATATTCAATCTCAAGATTCAAATATTTTTGAAATTCTGCATTTTTGAGAGCTTCTATGTTTTTATACTCGTTGTAATCATAATAAGCCTGTTCTACAAAAAATCATTCATCACGAGCTTGTATTTTTTCTGCAGGTAAATAATATTTTAGATTAAGATCATAATAAATATTTCATTCTCCTGTTTTATTAACTACAAAGTCATTTTCTCATTTTAGATCACTAAATTTTAGAGTTTTTGAATTGATATCAAACTTATTTTTGGAATCTATATTTTTGTCTTCAACCAGATTTGAATTAATATAAAACTTTGCATTCATATTGATTTTGTCGAATTCTTTTGAATTTGTGATGTAATTTGCAAGTCACTTGATAACTTTGGAATTATCCCAAGTTGATCAAAAACTTCAATTTTTCTTTTGTGTCATTATCCATCTTGCCATATTATCAAGAATTTGATCAGTTTCTTTTAATGTTCATAAACTTGATACAGCTGATAAAAATCACACAGTATTTTCTAGTCTTTCTTGAGCAAAATCTTTTCAGACAAAAGCTCATTTTGGATTGTAAACAATTTCATTGTTCATAATATAATCTGTGATATTTTTTGCTGATTCATTAAGATATTTTTTATCACTTTCTGTTAAAGAACTTACTTTTAAAAGTTTTGAAATTACGTCTAATTTTTTTACTTGTGAAGAAACATCTTTTTCTTCTGATTTAATTAATTTCCACATTTTGTAGGCTTCATAGTCATTTTTGTTGTATGACAAAATTGCAGAAATTGCATCAATTTTTTGGTTTTCTTCATAATTACAACTAAAATATTGATTTGATATACATCATTCATATTTTCAAATATAGAAACGATTTTTAAGATAGGCTGTAGCATTATCAAAAGTATTTTTGTCCAAATTGTAACCCAAGTCTCTGATTTGTGAAACTGATTCCAAAATATAGCTTGTAAGTCTAAAATCAGAATATGGTTTGAAAGTATTATCGCTCCAGTAGTCAAAACCTCAATCATTTTTTTGGAATTTAATCATCTCAACTAAATATTCTTTGATTACGTCATCAACCGATTTTTCTCCGTATCATTTTTCTGGAGAAATCCAGTATTTTATCATTTTAGTTTTTAAATCAAATGGCATTTTGGCACTATCATATAATTTCTTAATATAAATATTTGGCATAATTGCAGAAGTCTTTTGTTCAGAACATCAATAAGGGAAATTATTAAGATAATCAATAGAATCAAGAATTGAGGAAAATAGAGTCGGTGCATAATTGATTTTTAAGGTTCCTGCATAATTGACAATATCTTGAATAGAAATTTTTTGAGTGTCACTTACTCCATTTGTTTTTCCAACTATTGAAACAAATTCTGGCGTAGAAGATTCATAAACTGGCAAATTAATTTCAATTTCATCAGTTTCGTTTGTCATTTCTGATTCCGCTTTTATATTAATTTTTGAGGCAATTTTTCAATCGTCCGTAATTCAAAGATTATTGATCTCAATCGGAAAATCAGCTTGTGCTTGCTCTCAATTTTTTATAAAAATCTTTTTTACATCAGAAGCCTTTTTTGTTCAGGTTATATTCAAAGAAACTGTGAATCCAGAATCTTTTCAGGTTTTGTTAAAAATAATCGGTGAAAGTGTTATTCTATCAGAAGAAGACAAAAATCTCGGTAGATTCTCGCTTATCATAACGGTTTTATTTGTCATAAAGGTTGTTTCTCATACTCAAACTTTGTTGTCAGCAGAAGTAGAAACAACAGATTCAACAACCCAAGTTGTCAGATTGTCTGGTAATACACTTGTTGTAATTTTAAATTCTCAGTTTTTATCAGTTTCATAATCAGCTGACCAAAAAGCTGTATCTTTGAAATCTCATCTTTTTTTCTTAGCTAATCATCATTTCTGTCATTCTCAAGCTCATCATTTTTCTCAATTTGATAAATCTTTTACCTCAAGTTTTTCTATTAAATTCACAAGTGATAAGAAAGTTTCAACTCCAAGATATCTTTTCATATCATAGAAAAATGCAAATGGATTTTTCTTTGGATTTCATTTTAGTGCTAATAAACTTTCATCAACAATGCTCAAACTTCAATTTACCCAAGGCGCTGGATTTCATTTTAAATCAGTCACTTTTACTGTTAAATTCACTTTTTCTCCTGGTAGATAATTTTTCTTATCAGTTGTAATTGCTACGTTTAATTTTTTATAATCAGTCACAACTTTTACAACTCAAAGCGCTCTTTTATAGACTGGCAAAGGATTATTTCATTCTTTTCAAATTACAAAAATCTTTACATAAACATTTGGATAATAGTTGTCCTTAATAGGAATTTGAATTTTTTCTCCATAGGATGCAATATCTTTTATAAAAAAGTCAAGAATACCATCATCTTTTTCTATTGTCACAAACATTTTACCAGATTTAACTGGAGATTTTAAACTAAAATCAGCAACTTCTCAAACTTTTAAAATCCTTTTATCGATTGTTAAATCTGTAACTGTATTATTTCAATTATTCCACTCAATATAACTATCTCAAGAAATATAAATTACTGAAGATGAACTGTATGATTTTTTATTTCATCAACTGTATATTGCTTTAATTTCATATTCTCAATCAGTTTTAGTTTGTATATGTTTTTTAAATTCTCAATTTGCTGAAGAGTTAATTTTAAATTCATCTTCTTTTGAATCTACATTTGTATATTCGTTATAAAAAACTCAATCAACTCATTGTTTTTTTACATTTTTCCATTCTTTTTTGATTATTTCGATTTTTATTTCCTTTCATCAAAGTGGCTTTGTATCATAATCAATGACAATTCAGTTTATATCAACTCAATTTTTAAATTGGCTAAAATAAGGAACATTTAATCAAACGTATCAATCTGTATTATGAAGAACTTGAGAAACTGTTTTGTTTACGGTTTTTCCAGTATCTGGATCAGCTACGGTAAAATTAAAGTTATATATTTTTTCTCAATTTTTTGTATCATTTGTTTGATCTTTTTCTTCACTAGGATAAGTATATTCTTCTTCTGCTTCTCCATTTGCTTCTATTTTTCAGGTTCTTGTTGTAAGTAAGTTATCACTATAATCACAATATCCCCAATAAACACAATCAAAATATTCGTATCATTCTCAGAATTGATAACTTGAATAATCTTTGGCATCAAAGAAATAATTTTGACTAGTTACAGAAAAATCATATTTTGTATTAATTACTTTCCCTCAAAAATAATATTCTGGATTCACTTTAATATCAACCTTATCTCCAAGCATAGCATCTTTTCCAGGATCAGAAGCATTCACTTTGAAAGTTGGCTTTTTATATTCTTCCACGAAAAAATATCAATCATTATAAACTGGCTCTCCGCTCACATCTTTTCATATATAAAATTGAAAATTATATCTTCACAGATTTATATTTTTGGGAATATCAAACTTGCCATTAAAATTTGAGTTTTTGTCTATTTTTACATCATATCACATTATTATTTTTCATTCTTCATCAACAACATTTAGTCTTCATATTTTTGCTTCAGATTTATAAAATCAATTATATTTGAAATTACGAAGCAATCATTTGAAATAAACTGTGTCTCCAGGTCTATACAAAGGTCTATCTGGATAAATATACAAATAATCTTTTGTAGATGAATCTTGTCCGGAAATATACTTAAAATCATAGTTGGATGTCATATCTTCATCCTTGCTAACTACAGCGAAATATTTATCATTTTTTGCGACAATCAAAGAATAATTTTCTTTTGATATAAATGAATAAACTCATTTTCATTGAGAAAAAACTGGTTGATTATTAATTTTTTTAACTCATCAATTATCCAAAAATTTATAAAATTCAAATTGCAAATTTCAGGGAATATCTTTTCCGTCAAATGATGAAGCGAAAATCAGATCTTTATCAGTCGAACTTTCCAAAGCTAAAGACAAATTGGAACGAATAAACAAATTTCTAAATTCTTTCTGTTCGTTAATAAATCATTCTCTTAAATTAAATCCAGAAATACTTCATCTAATTAGGATAAAGGGATTTGTAAAATTCGCTCAAGCAATATCTTTTTCCAAGTCGAATTTGTTATTGGAAATCTGCCAATAATTATTTTTTAAATTTAATTTAGAAGAATATTTTTGAACACAAACTGGATTATAGTTCATTCTATACTTTTTCTGTAAATAGTCAGAATATCAACTAATATCCATTTCGCAAATTTCAATATTCGCAGCGTTTATGTTTACAGACTGTATATTGAAAACAATAGGAAGTTCAGCGGGAATCACATTTATTTCTTTGGTTGCAGATGAATAAAGATATTTATCCTTTTCGCTTACGTCTCCGGTTTTTATATCATGAAAAATATAATCGTTTTCCAAAGTATTCCCAAATTCATCCTTAAAAGTTTTTGGAAAAGTAATAGAATAAGTTGTAAAGGGGTTAAACCTAGTACTCAAAAAATAAGCCTTTTTTCAATTATTCTTTGGACATTTTCTATCTTTATCTTCCTTGATTTCTTCATTATAAATAGATGTTATTTTGGCTTTTGGTTCAGTAGTTATAATGTTAAATTGGCTAGATGACACATAATCATAAACTTGTTCGCCATTTAAATTTCATATACGATTATTTGAATAAATACAACTTTCTGTATTATTCAAATATTTAAAATCAGAAATTACAAATTTTGGAGATGCTTCATAATTTATGGTTATATCTTGATTCAGTGCTGAATTTATTTTTTTATAAATTGTCAAAAAATATTTGCCTCCATAGGCTAATTTATCTTTTATGGTAAATTTTACAGCAGTTTTATTATCAATAATTTTTCCTGTTTTTTGTCATTTTTTATCATATTCATCAACTTTTACGTAAGAAACTTCAAAATTTATATCCTTTCAACCTTTTGATTTAAAAGCAAAATTTGATTTATCTATGCCTACTTCTTCTGAAAAATTAAGGTTAAAATAAACATCTTTTACAGGTATTATGTTTCATTCAAAATTATTGGTATCAATAAGAATTCCTGTGCTATTATAAATATCCTGATATATCTTAGAACTAGCCAAAAAATTGATACTTGTTAAATTAAAAGCAGTTTGTTTTGACAAAGCTAAATTACCATATTTTGGCTTAAGTGAATTTTTTATTGATAATTGATAATTGTCACTGTAATTAAAATTTTCCTTTGCTGATTTTATATAAAATTTTGTTTCACTTTGTTCATCTTTTTCCTTTTTTTCTGGTGTAATAGTAAAATCCATTTTTTTGGATTTATAAGTAACCTCAATATTTTTTTGTAAATCATCTTTATTCAAGGGAAAATTGGAAACTAAAACAATTCATTCTTTTGGAGAAAAATTTATAATTCCCGTATTTATATTTTCATTTTCTAGATTACCAGAAAAACTATAAGATTTTGGAGAAATAGCTAAATCAGGAGTTTTGAAACTAGTTTTAAAAGTTTCTTTTATTGGATAAAGAAGTCATCCTGTACTAACAACTTCTACACTATATTCTGTGGCTCACTGGAAATATTTATCTGGCACAAATTCCAAAACATTTCCGCTCGTCCACTTACATTTTCATTTTACTTCTGGTTTAATAATCAAAGGACAAGGTAATTTATCTTTTGTATCAAGGTTAGTAAGTGGTACAACAGGAATATTAAAAAGAACAATCAAATTTGATGATATTTTTTCAAGATTTTTTTCTGGAAGAACTTTTGTAACTTTTACTCAAGCAATAGCTTCCACACTAACATTGTATTCTTTGGCTAAAGCAACTCAATATTTTGATTTTACGTTTGATGAAATAGTAATTGTATAAACTTTTCCTATTTCGAGATTTTTTGAAAGTTCATAACTTATTGTGTTACCATTTTTTAATTTTATAACTCAGGGCACTTCTGGCATTATAGAAAAGTTTTCTTTTGTCAGAGTTTTTTCGTCCAAATCAGTAGAAAAATTAATATCAATGCTCGGAACATCAAAAGGAATTTTTCTATATTCCAAACTAAAATTAGCTCAAGATACCATGGGTATTATATTAGCTTTCTTCAAATGAAAAACCCCAAAAACCAGTATCGCAACAACGGCAACACTTCCAAAAATAACAATAATTTTTTTCTTATTCAAATCCTTAAAATAAGACTTAAAATTATTTAAAAAAATATAAAATTTTTCCATAAAAAAATGATAAGTGTTTAAACACTTATCATTATGCTGTTTTTATAGTTTTTG
This sequence comes from Candidatus Altimarinota bacterium, assembly GCA_028691375.1. Taxonomy (GTDB): domain Bacteria; phylum Patescibacteriota; class Gracilibacteria; order BD1-5; family UBA2023; genus STD2-258. The sequence continues at coordinate 10,464 of JAQUZJ010000008.1, forward strand.
CAAGTTAAAATTTAATATAAATAAAGCTATAAAATAAGCAATAGTTCATTTTTTAAATTTTCAAGTTTGCACATTTTTCAAAAATAGCTAAATTGTTGGCATATTTATAATTTCGTTTTTAATGAAAAAAAACATAAAAATAATTATCACAGCTTTTATAATTCTCGCTTGAATTTATCTAATCAATGCTTTTTTGTTGCCACTCAAATTAAATGAAATTCCATACTCAACAATAATTTTTGATTCAAATAGCATAGAAATTTGAGAATTAGTTTACGAAAATAAAATCAGACACAGAGAACTTGTTTTTGATGAAATTCCCGAATTTTACAGAAATTCTATAATCGCAATCGAAGATAAAAGTTTTTATTATAACAATTGAATCAGTCTCGAAGGTTTAGCTAGAAGTACGATAAACAATATAAAATCTCGCAAAATTGTTGAATGATGATCTACAATTTCCTCACAATTTATAAGAAACAATTTTTGGCTTAATGAAAAAAGATCTTTTGGCAAAAAAATACTAGAATTTGTCTATGCAATGAGATTAAATGGAAAATATTCTAAAAATGAAATCTTAACTAAATACCTAAATTCAATTTACTATGGATATTTGAATTATTGACTAAAATCCGCTTCAATATACTATTTTGCCAAAAATCCTCAAAGCCTCACAAAAGCCGAACAAATAGCTCTAATGATTCTCCCAAAAAATCCAGAAGCCTATAATCCTTACAAAAATAAAAAAGCTTTTCAAGAAAGATTCACCAAAATCACGAATTATCTAGAACAATCAAAAATCATTTCAAATGAAGAAAAAGAACTCATTTTAAAAGAAAAACTAGTCTTTAATAACGAACACAAAAATAAACTTCCTTATGTTGCAGATTTTATTGAAAAAACTGTAGGGAATTCTGTAGGGAACGCAGATCTGCGTTCCCTACAGAATTCCCTACAAAATCCAACAATCAAAACCACAATTGATTACAATCTTTCAAAAAAAATATGAGAACTTGGAGAAAATATTTTATGAAAACTGGCTTGGAAAGACGTTTCTGATTATTCATTAATCATTCTTGATAGAAAAAATAATAATTTAAAAGTTATGATTTGATGACTTAATTATTATTCAAAAGTCTGACAAGTAAATTCAAGTCTAGCTCTCAGACAACCTTGATCAACCATCAAACCTTTTACTTATACTTTAGCTTTTAAAAATCTAGGTCTAAAACCAGAAGACACAGTACTTGATCTACCTGTTCAATACGAAACTGATAAATGATATGCATATACTCCAAAAAATTATTCTCTAGATTATAAATGAGAAATTACCATTGCGGAAGCCCTTTCTCAAAGTATAAATATACCAGCAGTAAGAATCACAGAACAGCTTTGAGTTAGAAATGTTTTAGATTTTCTAAAAAAAGTCTGAATCACTTCTCTCGACAAAGATGAAGACACTTATGGATTAGCTATTACTCTCTGAGATTGAGAAATGAGTCTTTATGAGCTTACTCAAGCATATTCAATTTTCGCAAATGACGGAAACCTTTGTAAAATAAGTTATATAGATTGAGAAAAACAAGAATGTAAAAATGTTATAGAAAAAAAATATATAGACATAACAAATTTTATCCTTACAAACAGGTATTTTAAACTAAATTGATTCCCAATTAATTCAACTTTAGATTTTCCAGACAAAGAAGTTTTTTTAAAAACTTGAACTTCGAGAAACTTTAGAGACAACTGGACAATTGGTTATACTTCAAATTATATTATCTGAGTCTGGAGCGGAAACAAAGATGGAAGTTTTATGAAATGAGTAAGTGGAGCAAGTTGAGCCTGAGAGATTTTTGCCTCAATAGTAAATAATCTAGAAAAAGATAATAAAGAAAATAAACCAGTAATACTAGAAAAAAACACAAAAGAATATCTAGAAATAACAAGTCCCCTGCCAAGATCTGTTTACAAAATAGACCCATTCAAACCAAAAGATACTCAAAAAATCAAACCAGAGTTTGCAACCAATGTTAAATATGACAAATTTTTCTGGTTCCTTGACTGAAAAAAATTCGAAACAGAAAACAATTTAATAGAACTTAAAAATGGAAAACATGCCATCCAAATCAACCTCATGAAAGACTGAAAAATAATCAAAAAAGAAGAAAATAGTTTTGAAATTGTGGAATAATATTGCTCTAACAAAGGGGAAATTAAATGAGATTTTTACAGTCTGATTTTAAACCCTTCTACAAATTTACATTTCCTCACCTTTTCTATACCCAATAGCTTCTGCTAAATGACTTAAACAAATATCTTCACTATCACCAATATCAGCTATAGTACGAGCAAGTTTGAGTATTCTAAAATAAGCTCTGGTTGAAAGATTGAGTCTTTCAATTGCATTTTTTAAGAATTCGTTTTCTTTTTCTCAAAGTTTGCAATAATTTTCTATATCCTCGTTGGACATTTCAGAATTGTAGGTTTTTTGGGTTCATTGAAATCTTTTTTGTTGAATCTTAATTGCTTTTTCAACTATTTTTCTTAGATCTTCTGAGGATTCTTTGACTACTTTTTTGCTTTCTAATTCGGATATTTTGACTCTTGGAACATTTATAAAAATATCAATTCTATCGAGTATTGGTCAAGAAAGCCTAGCTCTATATTTTGCAATCCTGGAACTATTACACGTACAAAGTTTTTCTTTGTCTCAAAAAAATCCACAAGGACAGGGATTAAAAGCTCAAATTAAGCTAAATTTTGCAGGATATGTATAAGTGGAGTTAACTCTATTAATTGTAATTTCCCCATCTTCAATTGGTTGTCTAAGTGTTTCAATAAGCTTAGCTTCAAATTCAAGAAATTCATCTAGAAATAAAACTCACTTGTGAGCTAAACTAATCTCTCCAGGTTTTGAGTCTCTTCATCATCAAATTATACTTATCGTACTTGCAGTATGATGAATTTTTCTAAAAGGACGTTCAAAAATAAGTGGCTTTTTATCGTTTAACAATCAAGAAACAGAATAAATTTTTGATATTTCTATTACTTCATCTATACTCAATTTTGGTAAGATAGAGGCATAAGCTTGCGAAAGCATAGTTTTACCAGATCATGGAGGTCACTCCATAAGCATATTATGTCCTCCACTTGCAGCAATAAGAAGTGCTCTTTTTGCATGTTCTTGTCAAATAATATATTTGAAATCAAATCTCGATTCTTTTAGATTTTCCTTTATATAAGATGAAATATCAACACTTTCTGAAACACGGATTTCCTTTTCTCAAAGTAAAATTTTGATTACATCGTCAAAAGTTTCTTCAGCAACAACTTTAATTCAAGGAATGAGTGAAGCTTCTTTTTCATTTTCTTTTGGTACAAAAATATATTCAAATCCAGCTTGTCTAGCAAAAATAACGGAAGGTAAAATAGAGCTCACTCCTCTTAGATTCCCATCAAGAGCCAACTCTCAAACAAACACAGATTTATTAAGAAGCTCTTTATTAAGACTAAAACTATTACCAAAAATCCCAATAGCAATAGGTAAATCAAAAAATCATCATTTCTTTTTGATGGTTGCTGGAGCTAAATTAACAGTAATTCTAGTTCATGGAAACCTGTATCAGCTATTTTTAATTGCTGTTCTTACCCTTTCTCTACTCTCTTGGATAGCGGTATCTCACAATCAAACTACCGCAAAACTTGGCATTCAATTACTTACATCTACTTCCACATCGATCTGAGTTCAAGTCAATCAATTGATTGCTATCGAATTAACTTTTATAAACATAATAATTAATTTTAAAAATTAGTCTTACAGAGAGCATATAAAAAAATACCATCATCACAAAGAAAAAACCAAGAAAAATTTAAAAAACTTAGATTTTTTATAAAAATTTAAGATCAAGAAGAATCTGAGAAATTATCCCTACATCTCAAGAATCTCATCAAGAATCTCAATTTTTGAGAAAAAGTGCGAATATTTTAGTGATTATAACAAGTGTGTGGCTAAAATAAGGAGTATTTGGTATAAAAATACCAAATACTCCTTAACTTTTAGTTATGTCAGATAAAAGTTATATAAAAAGATGTAAGAAATGTAAATCAAACCCACTTAAAAAAATATTGATTTAATGAGATGAAAAGAAACATATTCTATTTAGAGTAATCATTATAAGTAATGATTACATTGATCAGTATTAAAAATATATCTGATTGTTTACTAATCTTTAATACTTTTAAATCTGATATAAAGTATGCTACCGAGCATGGCTATGAGAAATAGCATATATACCTCGGGTCAAGTTTTTACTTTTGTAACTTCCTTAGGGTTTGGTTTTGGTTCAGTCTTTTCAATAGCTTTTATAGGAGCTTTTCATAGAAAATATGCGGCACATTCATTATGGGTTTTTAATTTTCAATCATTACCATCTTGATCAACATCATGATATTTTATAACATATTTTATAATTCAAATCGGATCTCATGATTTTTTATCAGTACTATTTAATACATAACTAGCACCAGCGCTAGATTCAAGAAATTTAACAGTTTTTCACTTATCTAGATAAAATTCTTTTATTCCAGTTTCTGTATTAGATGAGTCTGAACTAACATTTGGTCAAGTATTAGTGTTTAATTTAGTGCTACCAGAATTTGTTTTACTATTAGCAGTAGTTACCACAGAATCTTTCCAAACTATATTCGAAGAGAATTTCCAAAATACAGTATCACTTTTAGGATTTCTATCCCAAACAGTGGTAGTTCATCATAAATTCACTAACGAAGGCATAACTTGTTCTGCATCATATATAACTTGTGGCATACTAGAAGGATTTGTCCAATCATCATCAAATCAAGTTATAGGACTTCACACATCCACATTCCCTCATTGAAAACATTGATCACAAGCATTTGATTTAAAATAATCTGTAGCACAAGAAATTTCTTTTAAATCTGCAGAAAAAGCTTGTTGTGATGTTAAAATTAACACCAAACCTGCAGTAGAAAGAAAAATTTTTTTCTTCATAATAAATTTTGATAAGTAATAAAATAAGGATTTTCGCGAGGAATTATATTCCAAAAAGCAAAAAATCTAAATCAACATATATTGACTAAAATATTTTTTTTAGTTTAATCTAGAATTAAACTGGATTATCATATCTTTTAAACCGAGTTATCTGTCTTTTGGCATAATTTCTGTTGTGTTTTTTAATTAATTCTTTTGTCTCTTCTAAGCCAATATTTCAATCTAAATAATTTATGATTTCCTTATATCAAATTGTATTTAATCAAGAACATTTTTTATTATATCAAAATGTTAAAATATTTTTTGTTTCTTCGATTAATCATTTTTCAAACATTTCATCAATTCTCATGTTTATTTTGTTATATAAAGCTTTTCTGTCGCTAAAATCTGGTGATATAAGTAAATAATCAAAAATCTTTTCTTTTTTTATTTTTAAATCATTTTTAGATTTTCCTGTTTTTTCTTTTATTTCAATGCCTCTTTGTACATATCTGTAATTATTCGGATGAATGGTATTTGCATATTCTGGATCAATTTTATTAAGCATTTGCCATAAAAAATCATTTCATTTTGTAAGTCTAATTTCTTCAAGCTTTTGTCTCAAATCCCAATCTGGTTCGATTTCTGGAATTTGAAAATTATAAATAATACTGTCAATATAGAGCCCTGTTCATCAGCATAAAATCGGGATTTTTCATTTTTCAAAAATCTCTTTTACCAAAGGAATAACTGTTTTTTTATATTCTCAAACCGAATAATCTTGATCCAAATCAAGAAAATCTATCATATAATGTTTTATTCACCTTTGTTCTTCTCTTTTAATTTTTCATGTTCAAATATCAAGATATTTATAGATTTGACGTGAATCTGCTCAAATTATTTCTCAATTAAATTTTTCTGCAATATCCAAACTTAAGCTAGTTTTTCCGCAAGCTGTAGGTCAATAAACCACAATTAGTTTGGGTAAACTTGTTTTTTTGTTTAAAAATGTTTGGATTTTTTTATATATCATCGATTGAATTTAAATTAATTTTCTGTTTCTTTTTGCTATTAAATAAAGAAACGTTATTCACAAAAAACTTAACAAAGCTGTAAAATACAAATAATTTGAATTTCCTCAAAAATCAATTTTGGTTTTTGTGCTATGATTAGACAAAATTATTTTTTTGGCTTTAACTTTTGTTATCTTTTCCTTCTTTGCTTTCTTTTTTATAATCTTTTTCTTTGTGGCTATTTTTTTGGATTTTATAAAAATATAGTCGGTTTTTATTTCTCAGGTTTTTGTATTTGTCACGACCAAAGTTGCTTTATAATTTCAAAAGTCGAATTTTGTGGATTTTGGATTGAGTCATTCAAATCTCATTCTGTTGCCAAAATCCCAAATATAAGTTAAATTTTTATCCTTGTTATTATAAGCTTTTAGATTGATATTACAATTTTTTCTGGCAAAACAAACCAAAGTTTTGTCATGAAAGGAACTATTTTTTGTAAGTTTTCACTGAAGAACAATTTGAGCTTTGAACTCTTTTTTGCCATCAATTTCCTTTTTTGACATTTTTTCTCTGAATTTGTCATTAAAAGAAAATTGTTTGGTGGTTCAAAGCTCAAAAAAATCTTTTCCATCATAATTAATACTAGTTTTTATATTGTACTTTCAATCAGCCAAAAAAGGTATGGAAAGCTTGTAATTTCCTTCATTATTGGATTTTGTAATGTATCAACTATTTTTAAAATCATTCTCCAAAGAAACTACCAAAACGCTTTGGAAAGAAATTAAACCAGTTCAAACAAGTTCAATTTTTACCAAAACATCTGGTAAAGTTTTTCCGATAATTTCAAGATTATTATCTTTCCAATTTATTTCTTGACTAAAATGTTTTTTTAAAACTTTTTTGATAGCATTTTTATCAAAATTTTTGGGTTTTTCCTTCTCTTTTTCTTTATTTTTTTCTTCTTTTACTTCAGCTTTTCAAAGAACTTTTATATAAAAATAATCATAAAATTCTTCTTTATTTTCAATTATAATTTTCAAAACCACTTTATATTCTCATTTTTCAAAAATTATAGCTTTTGGATTGCTTCCAGTTCAGGTTATTCAATTACCAAAATCCCAAAAAAAATCTGGTTTTTTATTTTTTTCAAAAACACTTTCCTGTCAAGTAAAATTCACACTACAAGAATTTGAATAACAATAAAGAGTGTTTCATTCAAGTTTTTTGCTATTACCAATTTTTCATTGAAGTGTGATTTTTGCAAGCGTAGATCAAGAATTTTCAAGTAAAATCTCTTTTTCAGTATCAACTTTTGAAGTAAAATTATTGTAAAATTTTAAGCTAGTTTGCTTAAAATTTGATTCATTTCAAATCTCAAATAAAGTTAATTTCACTTCGTGTTCTCAGAATCAGTAATGTAAATATGAAGGATTACACTTGTTTTTTTGATCTTCGGAAATTGAAATATTACCAAAATCCCACTTGCAAGAAATTTTTGAATTATAAGGACTAAATTGTCAGTTAAAATTGACTGTACAATCAGATTTTTTGCAGTTGAAATTTTCATCAAGTCAGCTTTGAATCGTAATTTTTGGTTCTGGAATAATTGTCAAATTATTTGAAATTGAAGAAAAATTTTGACCAGAATATCAAGAAAAAACTCTAAAACCAGTATTAATTATTTTTATGGTTTTTTCCTTAAAGTTCGCTGAATTTCACTTTTCATGGATTTGAAAAACAACATTATAAATTCAAATAGGAAAAATCACAGTGCCCGGGTTGCATTCATTGGATTCGCTAGAAATAAATCCAAAATTAATATTACAGTAATAATCACCTTCTCTATAAATTCAACTAAAACTCGATTCCAGGTTAAAATTGATTTTGCATTCTTCTTTTGAATTATCACAATTAAAAATTGTTAAATTCAAATCTTTATTGTCAACATAACTCGGAATTTGAAAATCAAAATAAATATCTGGAATTGCCAAATTTTCGCTTCAAGAATTTGTCTGTCAAGTTTGTATAATTGAACTTCAGGAATTTTCCAAATTTCAGGAATTCGAAAGACTTCCAGTATCACTAATACTTCAAGAATTAACTAAACTTCAACTGGATGAAATTCTCGAAAAAACATTTTTGTAATTATCAAAAGAACTTGTAAGCGTCAAATTTTTAGCAGAATTCCCGCTCAAATCCAAAACTCAATATCAAGTTAAAGTTTTAAGTCTCAAATCACTGGAAGTTGTATTTGTTATTTTTAAATTAGTTTTTTCAAGATCTTGTTCAAATAAATTCAATCATAAAATATTCCCACTAAAATAATAAGTTGAAATCAATCCGATTTCATCATTTATAAGTCGCGAACTAATTCATCAAGAATTTGAATAAATTCTAATTTTTGACAAATCCAAACTTCAGGTCACAGATTTTGAAAACTCGATTTCGAAATTATCTACCTTGCCATTTTTATCTTTGTCATCATAAAATAACTTTACTGGTTCAACTTCTATTAAATTTGTCTTGAAACTACCACCAAAGGAATCATCTACAATTCCAGAATTCACAAGATTAACTTGATAAAAATAAGTTGTGCTCTCAAATAAATTCAAAAAATTTATATTTCAATCCAAAACTTCTCAACTAAAGGAAAAATTACCAGTTCAAGTTCCAAAATTGGCTTCCAAAATTCAAGCTCAACTAAAATAAATATTTTTGAGAATTGCTCCTGTATAGGCAATTTCAAAACTTCCCGTGCTTGTAAAAAAAGATTTAATTGCATTTCAACTATTGATTCCTCATGAATTTGAATTTTCCTCAGTTGCTCAGGAATTTGTTTCTCCAGTTCCTGAATTTAAAGATCAAGAATTTTCCAAACTTGAAAACTGAACAAATCAAGATAAATCTCTATTTATTACCTGTCATTTAGTCGAAGTTGCATAAGAATAACTATCAATCAAAACTCATCAAGAATCATAAAAATAAAGCTCTTCGTTTGTGTTATTGAGCTGAATTTTTGTTGTTACATAAGGAAGTTTTAAAATTTCAGAACCTGCTAAACTTGAAACACTTGGAAAGGTGTAAGTTTTTCCAGATTTATCTTTTATAAAAAATCAAGATAAATCTAAATTAAAAAATCAAATATTTGTAATTTCAAAATATTCATCGTCATAATCATTGAAAGTGTTTGGATAAATCAGGCTAAAATAAACATTATAAAGATTTGAATTTCCACAAACAATTTCTGGCAAACAAAAAAATAATAGACAAAAATAACCCAAAAATTTAATTATTTTCTCTTTCATTTCAAAAAAGTAGGATTAAACGATATTAATCCTACAAAAATCAAAACAGAAAAAAACGGAAAAAATACAGAAAAATATTTTATTTATATTTCAAACTCCTCAATAGAAAAATTTGCATAATATTTTCAAGATATTACTTCAAGACAAAGAACAGAATAATCAGGATCATCAACTCATAAATGATAATATATTTCGAATCATGGTTTCCAAAATTTTTCTTTAGTTTCTTTATCTTGAAATATTTTTATCTCTCAATAAAGAGTAAGTCATAAAAAATTCTTATCATCAAAAAAATAAGCAGAAGCTTTGTTATTGCCTTGAATTTGTTTACATTTTTGTGAAGAAGTATTTGTACTAAAATATATTTTCTTTAAATTATCATTTTCTAGATTAATCATAGCTCTAGTATCTGGAAATCATTCCTTTCCAATTGTACTAAGAAAAATTATTTTAGAATTTTTTACTAAATCTGAATATTTATTGAAATCTTTCATAATAAAAATTGTTAAATACCAATAGATTGTGATTTTAAAAACATATAAAATATTGAAGTTTTATCCAAAAAATCACCTACCATTATTTTTCTAGTATCATTTGTGTCCTTAAAGTTTATTTTCCCAGCATGCCTTTTGGCTCAAAAAACCTCAGAATTTACAACTTTTGTGAATAAATTATAGAATTCATCACTGAGAATCAAATCACGAAGATCTGGATTTTTATCCAAATAAACTTTAAAAAATCTTCAATAATCATAAAGTTTTTCATCATTTTTGATACTTTTTACTATTCAATAAAGTCTTCAAACTCATAAAATATATTTTTTATTCACTACAAGATGAAGCGCTTTTTCAAGTGGGTCATTTGCTCTTATTGTTGTTTGCCCATTTTTAAGACAAAATTTTCTATAATTATTTGTGATCACCTGTTCTATAAGCGAATCAAAAATCTTGTGATAAGAAGAAATTACATTAAAACCATCAAGATTTGGATTGACCTGATAATTATAAAAATTAATTTCCGAAATTACAAGATATTCTAGAGTTTTTGTTGGAGCATTGAGAAGCAAAAATTCTCAAAAATAATCCTGAATTCTTTTTGTAATAATTTGTTCCTGATTTTCTTTTAAAAAATTTTCCTTTGAATTTTCTGTCAAACTAGCGGTTTTTCTTCTTGCAATTTTAAGAAGTTGAGCCTTAACTTCTTTTTGCATCCACTTAGCACAAAGTTCAAGTCTTCTTTTTAGATCTTCATTTTCTTTTTCAAGAAATTCCAACATATCATTTTGGTTTTGCATAGGCTAATATAAGGTAATATTATAAATATTTTTCCATCAAAAACTCATCATAAAACTGTCCACTATAAAATAATTCGTTTTTTAATTTTCAGACAATCTCAAATCAATTTTTTTCATAAAGTTTAATGGCTCATTTTTGTTTCGTATTTACAGCCAAAGCAATTTTTTTAATTTCTTTATTTTGTATAATTTGCTTTAGAATAAATTTTAAAAATTTATCTCAAATTCATTTTTTTCTATATTTTTCTTTCAAATAAACTCAAAAAATTTTAGCAATATGTTTAGTTTTTAAGTTCGTTTCAAACCAATATCACATTATTCAAATAATTTCATCGTTATCCAAAGCAAAGAATATAGAAGATTTTTTTATGGAAATTTTCCAATTATTCTCATTTTCAATAATTTTTTCTTCATAAGAAGCTCCGAAAGCTATTGGCTCTTCTTGAAGTGCTTCCAGTCGAATTTTTTTATATTCTTGCCAATCTTTAGGTTTTATCTTTCTAAAAATTATTTCTTTCATAATTTCAATTATTTTTTACTTTTAACTTCTTCTGTGTTTTTTGCCTTGTCTACAAAAAGAATTCATTCCAAGTGATCGGATTCGTGTTGAAAAACACGGGCAGGAAATCATTCAAGAACCATTCAAATTTTCTTTCATTTTCAATCAAGATAATTCACTTTTGCCCTATAATATCTGTCAACTTCTCAAACAAATCAGGGCACACTTAGACATCATTCATCTCCAATTACAATATTTCAACTAAGTTCAACAATTTCAGGATTTATCATATATATTGTCTTATAATTTTCATCGTCATTATTTTTCATAAGACTTATACAAATTATTCTTTTATTGATTCAAATCTGAGGACCCGCAATTCAAGCTCATCAATTTTTTGGATTTTTAATATATTTTACCATTTCTTCTCAAATTTTTGCATATTTTGAAATTTCAGTGAGTTTTATTTCCTCACTTGTAGTTCTCAAAATTTTGTTATCAATTCAAGTTTCTATTTTGAATTTCATGTATTTCACAAGTTAATAACTAATCAAAAGTCAATTTTAAAATGAATAAATTTCCAACTTTTAAACTAATACTGTTGATTTTAAAGTTTTTTTCACTAAAATCAAGCCGAGTAAATAGTGCTTAGAATTTAGAGCCCAGAGCTTAGTATTTTTGTTCAGTTCTAAATAACTATTTCTCTTTTGAATTTTCTAATTTTTAAACTTTCTAGCTATTATGAATATCAAAAACTCAATAACACTAGACAATTCTTTGCGTGTTTTTTATCATTATGCAAGATGAATTTTGGCTTGGCTTTATTACAAAAATCCTTCAAAAGATATGATTGTAATAGGAATCACATGAACAAAATGAAAATCCACAACAACTAATTTAGTTACAAAATGACTATTGGATGCATGAAAAAAAGTTTTTATGTTTTCCACAATAAACTATTGTATAAATGGAACTTTTTATGAAAATAATTCAAAGATGACTTCTCCATCACCATTTTTATTAAATAAACTCTTGGCCGAAGCCAAAAAACAATGATGCGAATATGCAATAATTGAAACTTCAAGTCATTCAATTTTTTATAATAGAAATTATTGAATAAATTATGATGTCGTTGCGCTGACAAATATCGCCCAAGACCATCTGGATCTCCACGGTAATATGGAAAATTATGTGAAAACCAAATTAAAATTATTCGAAAAACTTATAACATATAAAAGAAAAGAATGAATAAAAAAAGTAACAGTAATCAATGTTGATTCCCCTTATTCTTCTTGATTTTTAGAACAAGTTTCTGACGTAATATATACTTATTGACTAGAAAAAAATGCGCAAATAAAAGCAGCTAATATAAAATATACAAAAGATTTTACAACATTTGAGATAAAAATGCCTGGAAATAAAATGAACATAAAAACAAAACTAAAATGAGAATTTAATGTTTATAATATTTTGGCAACTGTGGCAATTCTTACTTCTCAAAGGGTTTCTGTAGAATCAATGGAAAAAACTATAAATTCTGTTGAATGAATAGCTTGAAGACTCGAAGAGGTTCCAAATAATTTTTGATTTAATATTTTTGTAGATTATGCACATACCGAAGATTCTTTAAAAAGTGTTTTACAAACACTAAGAAAAATGGAGTGAATAAAAAATATAATAACTATATTTTGAGCAACTTGAGATAGAGACAAAACAAAAAGACCAAAAATGTGAAAAATCGCTGATGATTTTAGTGATTATATAATATTGACTGATGATGATACTTACACAGAAAATTCGTTGAGTATTATAAAAGATGTTATTCCTTGAATAAAAAGAAAAGAATGAGATAGGTTTTGGATTGTACCTGATAGAGAAGATGCAATAAGAACAGGAATATTAATGGCTTGAGAAAATGATGTTGTGCTAATAGCATGAAAATGAGCAGAAAATATAATTGTGACAAATAAATGAAAATTTCCTTGGAGTGATGTCTGAATTGCCACAAAAATCCTTCATGAAATAGAAAATAATAAAATTCAAAAATAGTCTAAGTTCTATTTTTGTGTTTTTCAAGGATTATTATTTGGGTTTTGATTATTATTCAATTCCTCTTTTATTTTTTCTTTAATATCTGTCACATTAAATTGTCTAATATTTAGTTGTTTTTCAACTATATTTTGGATTGCACCCGAATCTTTCAAAAAATTATAAGTAAGCCAAGAAAGAAATAGAAGTCACAAAACTGTTCAAATTGCAAAAAGCATTCATTGAGCAAGATTGTAAATAATTATTTTGAAAGTACTTCTGTGTAATTGTAAAAATTGATGTTTTTCCAGGTTTTTTAAAACAATAGTGGAATCCTTCATTGTCTCATTAAGATCTTTTAATGTTTTTAACATTTCTCTTTGAACAAGTCCATTATGAAGTAATTCTTTTTCAACAATTGCATTGTATACAATTTCTTGCTTCATAAATTTTTTATTACTATCGATTTTTTCTTTTTTATTTGTTTCTTTCATATTTTTTATAAAAGATAAGCTAACATTATAATATGCAAATCTTAATTTTATCAAGAAAATTTACTAAAAAGCCTCGAAAATCTTTCGAGGCTTTTTAGTAAACACCATTTTTTTAAAAAATTTCAGGTTTTTTGCTATTTATATATTCTTTGTTAGCTTGTTCAAAAACATGTCCCACTTCAAATATTTTTTCTTCTCAAAGTTTTGGTCCTATAATTTGGATTCCAACCGGAAGTTCTTTATCTCAATCGCTCGGCTTTGCAAAACCACAAGGAACAGAAATGGCAGGAACTCAAGCCAATGGAACTGGTACTGTAAATACATCAGCTAAATACATTTTTATTGGATCATCAACTTTCTCTGATCAATATTTCCAAGCAACTTCTGGAGAAACTGGGCTTATTATTACATCTACTTTTTTGAATGCTTCTGTAAAATCATTTCTGATAAGTTCTCTTACTAAAGCTGCTTTATGATAATACGCATCATAAAATCATGAACTTAATACAAAAGATCCTAGCATAATTCTCCTTTTTGCTTCTTTTCAGAATCATTCGCTTCTATTTTTTTTGTAAGCCTCATCCAAACTTTTTAGTGATTCATCATTTGCATAACCAAATCTTATTCCATCATATCTAGAAAGATTTGTAGATGATTCTGCAAAAACTATAATATAATAAACGCTTAGTGCATATTCTGTATATGGCATACTTATATCAATAATTTCAGCTCAAAGAGATTTCATAAGCTCAATTCATTTTTGGATTTCGTTTTTTACTCCAGCATCAAGTCATTCCATAAAATATTCTTTTGGAACTCAAACTTTGATTCATTTTAGGTCTTTTTTGTCCCAAATTGCTGGATTTATTTTTAACTCTTCTTTTATACTAGTAGATTCCATTGGATCATAACCTCACATAATTTCGAATAATAGTGCCGCATCTTCTACGGTTTTTGTAAGAGTTCATGGAGTGTCTAAACTGGAAGAATAAGCAATTATTCATTGTCTTGATGATCTACCATAAGTTGGTCTAAATCAAACAAGGGAACACATACTTCATGGTTGTCTACAACTTCAACCCGTGTCAGTACCCAAAGCAGCTGGTACAAGTCAAGCCGCAACTGCAGTAGCACTTCAGGAGCTACTTCCTCAAGGAATACGAGTTGGATCCCAAGGATTTTTTGATTTTTTAAAATCACTATTTTCTCAACTTGATCACATTCAAAATGGATCATTTGCGGTTTTACCAATACTATTAAATCCTGCTTTTTTGAGTTTTTTTATTACAGTCGCATCATATGGTGGAACAAAATTTTCGAGCATTTTAGTAGAGTTCTTCGTTGGCACTCATTTTTCACAAAACATATCTTTTACGCCTATTGGCACTCAAGCTAGAGGAGAATTGATATCTTGTTCTACAAATTCTTTGTTTATATAACTAAAAGCCTCGATTGTAGGATCTAGTTTTTCAATTCTGGCCAAAAAATAATCGTAAACTTCTTTTTGTGTTACTTCTTTTGATTTGATTTTTGCAATAATTTCTTTCAAACTTAGGTCTTTGAATTCCATGGTTAGTTTAATTTATTTTTAATTTTACTCGACAAATTATATTAAATAATTAAGAAAAATCTAATTTGATTTTACATTTTTTTAAACTTTCTTAGAAAAAAGGGGTCTTAGGGGGGGGTAAATGATAATGATTCAGTGTAGATCAGCAAAGACTAACCAGTTGAAGGTTTATCCCCCCTAAAACTTTTGGTACTTTTGGTTACAAAAGTATGGGAAGAAGAAAATGTGGTATGGAATAATCATCACTCGCTAGGAGTACAACGTGGCAATCTACTGTAGCTACAAAATCGGATTTGGATTGCCACTATTTTTCTACAAAAAATCTCGCAATGACGATATTTATTAAAACTTCTTGCTTCTATTTTATTTTTCTCCTCATTATAGCATATTCCCCTGGATTCTCTGGCATATTTATCTGCACTTGAAAACTTCATCCATGAGCTGATTCTTTTTGTTCTCATTTTGGATCTAGAATTTTTTCAAGTTTGTAGGTAAAAGTTTTTGATGGACTCACGACTTTGATTTCATCTCCGAGATCAAATCTATTTTTTACTTCAACCAATGCTAATTTTTGAGATTCATCATAACCTCTAATTATTCAGATAAAATCCTCTTCTTTGAGTTCGACATTTTTACTGTAATAGATGCTATTTTGTCATAAGTCTCAGACAAGAAATCATGGTGTGTATCATCTGTTTGAAATAGCAAAAAGCTCTTGAATTAATTCTTCTGTGTTGTAGTCTTCTCATTTTTCCACTGCGTCAAGTGCTGTTCTGTAAGCTCTTCCAACTCAGGCAAGATAATTAATTGTTTTGGATCTTCATTCAACTTTGAAGCTTATAATTCAAGCTTCTTTCAAATCTTTGAGATAATCAAGAAGACACAAATCGCGGGAATTCATAATATAAGTTCCAAATTCGTCTTCGTCGATTGGTAAAATATCTCCTTTCCTTTCTTTTTCTTCTAAATAAAATTCTCATTTCAAGGGAATATAATCTTCTGGTCTTCCGGTGCTATCATAAAGCTCATCTTCGCTTGCGTCTTTTTTATAAACTTTGTATTCCCAACGGCAACTGTGCGCGCAAGTTCATTGGTTTGGATCCCTAAGAGAAAAATAATTTGAAAGCAAACATCTTCAAGAATATGCCATACAAATGGCTCCGTGAACAAAAAATTCAAGCTCTATATCAGGACATTCTTTGTGAATTTCAGCAATTTCTTTAAGAGAAATCTCACGACTAAGAATAACTCTAGAAATTCAAATCTTTTTCCAGAATTTTACTTGTGCCCAATTGGTGTTATTTGCTTGAACTGATAGGTGAATTTCGGCATCTGGATAAGCTTCTCTCACCATACTTATAAGTCCAGGATCAGACATAATGAAGGCATCTG
>JAQUZJ010000065.1 GCA_028691375.1 Candidatus Altimarinota bacterium
AACCATTTAAAATACACAAGAAAGCATCTTGTTCATTAACAGTTCTATCTTGACCATTTACAAGAACCATACTTCAGTCAAATATTATTTTTCAATTTACTTTGAATTGATTCATGGAGGTTCACTCGATTTTTAAAAAAAAATACTTATCTTTGTCTCATTTGATAATACTTTGAGAAACTGCTATATTTCAAATCCTATTTTCTTCGGCATAAACTGTAGGATTGCTGGCATTGGCTAGTCAGATAACTGGTATATCGAAAGTAAGTTGGAATCATACACTATTTGTCAAAGTGAGAGAACGAAATCATCATCACCTGTGAACATATCATTTTTTTTCTAGAGAATTGAGAAATTGAGTCACACTATGAATACTCTTAAATCATAAGCCCATTTGAAGCTCTACAATAGTAGGGGAAAGTCATTTATCATCTTTGTAATCTGAAATAAATTTCAGTACTTTTTCTTGTTTTGGTGTAAGTGCCATATATGTAATTTTAGAATTAAATTATATATATAAATGATATTATGAATTTATATATAAAAATCAAATTTTTTTTGAAAAATTAATATTTTAATAATACTAAAAACTTAAATTATCTCATTTAATTCAGGATATTTTGATTAGTATAAAATCATACATTCACTATTACATAAAAAAAATTTGATTTTAGATTTAAAAAATATAATATATAGACGTTTATCTATATATCAATATATTATGGACTCAACTTTTAAGGCTCTTTCCGATAAAAATCGTAGAAAAATACTAGAATTACTCAAAGAAAAAGATATGTCAGTTTGAGAATTATTGAAGCACTTCCCTATTACTCAGGCTTCCCTATCGCATCATTTGGATATTTTAAAAAGAGCTAATCTTGTTGTGGATGAAAAAAAATGACAATTCGTTTTTTATTCTCTAAACCTCTCTTCTTTTGAAGAGCTGACATCAATATTTATGGATTTATTTAAAATTAACAAAAAATAATATGAAAAAACTATTTTTTTTAAAATTATTGCTGATTGTAATATTAGCTTGAATTTGATTTGCTTTTTATCCTCAACTTCCTGATATCATTCCCATTCACTGGAATTATTTGGGACAACCAGATAACTATTGACCAAAATTAGGAACTGTTTTATGAGTTCCTAGTATGATGTTATTTTTAACTATATTATTTTGAGCATTACCAAAAATAGATCCAAAAAAGGAAAAATACAAACTATTTGAAAAAACTTGGGAAATTTTCCAATTTACTTTATTAGGATTTTTTGCTTATGTTTATCTAGTAATAATCTATGTTGTACTACATCCTAGTGCTCCCATGAATGTATTTATGTCACTTGGAACTTGAGCATTGTTTATAGTACTCGGAAATTATCTTGGAAAAATCAGACAAAATTATTTTGTATGAATCAAAACTCCTTGGACTTTGGCAAATGAAGATGTATGGAATAAAACACATAGAATTTGAGGGTGGGCTTTTATAATTTCTTGAATTTTGTTTATTATAAATTCATTTATTTTGGAAAAATATGTTTGGATAACATTTATGTTTATAATAACTTTTTGTCTTTTTGTTCCAATTATTTATTCTTATGTGATTTTTAAAAAGATAACTAAAAAAGGTGAATAGAAAAAATAAAAAATGTGTGGAATTTTTATTTCCACACATTTTTTATTTAACAATTTCGAAAATTTTTATTCTCCTCTCTTCCCTGATCTACTCAATCTTATATCAGAATTTATGCTATCAATTGTATCCTTTTGAGCTTTTTGGAGTCTATCATAGGTAATTGTTACTTTTGATAGATAGGCATCTAGATCTTTAAGCAAGTCAGTTATTATATAAAAAAGCGGAACTCAAACAAGAAATCAAATCATTCAAAATATGTGTTCTGATATTATAAGTATTACGAAAGTCAAAAAAACTGGCAATTCCATATACGAAGATACAATTTTTGGATTGAGAACATACGATTCTAATGTATGAATAAATGTGATCATAATAAGAACTCAGACAACAACTTGCAATCATCAAAAACTAAATCAGATTGCAATAATAGGAATAGATGAAAGAAAAGTTCCTAAAATAGGTACAAATCATAGTATAAAAACAAATATTGCTAAAGTAAAAATATAAGGAAATTGTCATCAATTCAAAAATCAAATTATATACATTCATATTATAGTGAGAACGGTATTTATACAAACTATAATTGCTTGTGCTTTGAATATAGAACCAAATCATTTTACAATTTTAGAAAAAATATATTGGTAATCTCTGTAAATAAAAGAAAAATTTCATTTTTCTATTCATCTAAAAAAATGCCTTACTTTTTTACGATCAACAATAAAAACATAACTCAAAATTAAAGAAAGTAAAAGCTGAAAAACAAATGTTCAAACATTTTTAATATTTGTAAAAAATTTTGTAAGAATTTCAAAATTCTTCTCAGTCATAAGTTTAGAAATAGTTCATTGTATATCCTGATTAAAATTTTTAATTTGCTCCAATATATTTCTTACGCCGTCAATTCTGTCTCATAAAAAAGAAAGAGTTTGTGGTAATGAAGAAAGTTCTTTTAAGATTTTTGGAACAATATCGGAAATTGCAAAAACTATTATTGCTATAAAACCAATGTAAACAAACAAAGCAATAATTTTTATAGAAAACACATTATTTAAAACTTTTTTTAAATTATTATCCTGAATTTTATCTATAAACTTTTGAAGAAAATTGAAAATACTTTCACTAAGAACATAAAAAAGATAAGCAAAAAGGGAAGTCATAAAAAATAAAATAAAAAAAGATTTGAAAAAATAGAATAAAAAAATAAGTACAGCAAAGGAAAAAACAGCTTGAAAGAATCTTCTATTAAAGATAATTTTTAGAACCAAGGGAATTCTCATGAAAAATTGATTATCAAATACTAGTAAGTAATTCTAAACAGTTTTTTAAAATACACAAATTAAAGTAAAGATTTTTTTGATTTAATTGAATTTTGAATAGAATGGAGAAAGAATCATTTCAAAATAGCCGATTTTTACTCTTAAGCTTTTTAACTTTTAACTAATTAAAATGTTTTCATACATAAAATGAGAAATAATAAATATAGAAAATAATAAACTTGATATTTTAGCTCAAAATACAGGAATTTGATTTGAAGTTTTTGTGTCAAATTTGACTTTGCATGAGTTGAAAGTTTGAAATTTTGTTGAACTTTATATTTATCATAACAAAACAGAAAATAGTGAAGATTTATTTGGATTCCCAAATTTGAAAGAAAAATTGATATTTAAAAATCTATTGAAAATAAGTTGAGTTTGATGAAAAATGGCTATAAATATACTTGGACTTTGAACAAATACACTTCTTAAAGCTATTGACGAATGAGATGAAAAAATGCTTTCTACAATTTCTTGAGTTGGTAAAAAAATTGCTCTAAAAATTATACTTGAAATGAAAAATAATGCCTGAATTGGTGATATCATGAAAAATGATTGAAAAATTGAACTTCAGCCAGCCTGAAATATGGAAATTATAATAACTCTTACAAATATGTGATATGACAAAAAATCTGTAGAAGAAGTTTTAAGAAATTTACCAGAATGAGTAGAAAATATTCAAGAAAAAACTATTTTTTGTATAAGAGCTTTATGAAGAAAATAAAAACAATTTCAGTCATGACCGCAACTGGTCAATACAATATCTGAGACGAACTTATTCTTTTTGAGGAATATAAAATTTTTAAAAAGAAATTTAAAAATGCTTCTTTTAAGATTTTTACTTATGATAAAAATAGTTCGCTTATCAAAGACAATGTCGAATATGTGACTTATTTTCCTTATTCAATCAAAAGACATCCTTTAAAAAACTTGTATTATTTTTGGAAAAACATTATAACAATTGCAAAATCTGATTTGGTTATAATATGATGATGATGACTTTTTTATGAGAATGAAGTTTGAGCCAGTGATCCAATTAAACAATGGAAATTTAGAATAAAAATTGCTCGTTTTTTTGGTAAGAAAATATTGTATTTTTGTGTAGGAATTTCTTTAAAAGATGAAAATATATATAAAATCAAATACCTTTTTGATTATAAAAATGCTTATATAAGCGTGAGAGACAAAAAAAGTGAAAAATATTTGAAAAAAATAGGAATAAAATCAATTATTATAGATGATCCAGTTTTTTCAATGGAACCTATTATAGATAACGTTATTTCTAACAAAGTTAAAGAATCCAAATCAACTAAGAAAAAAATAATTTGAATTTCATTAAGATCTAAACAACTCAAAGACGAAAAAGAAAATATAGAAAAAATAATTAATTTTTTACAGATAAAATGATATGAAATAATTTTTCTCAGTCATTCGTTGCATCCTGACAATAAAAGTGTAAATGACTATGAATTTCTTATTGATTTTGCAAAAAAACACAATATAAAAATTACTTCAACACTTACAGAAACTCTAGAAATGTACAAATATTTAGATATTGTTATTGCTATGAGATTTCATGCCTTTGTATTGTCGATTGTGAATAGCATTCCTTTTATTGGTTTGAGTTATTCCAATAAAACCGAAGAATTGGCTAGAAGTATAGGTTATAAATATTGGTTCAACTCTTCTCTTTTCAGTTTTTCCAATTTTCAAAAAGTTTTTGAGTTACTAGAAATGAACTTTAATGCTATTAAAATTGATTTAAAACAAGAATATGATAAAATAAGAGCGAAATCCAAAATTAGTATTAATAATTTTTTAGATGGACTGGAGTAATATCAAACAAAATTTGACTGTAGAAAACCTGAAAAAAAAGGCTTGAGAAGTTTGACAGAAAGCTTGAGAACTCTCTAAAAAAGCCTGAGAAATATGATGAGACATAGGACAAAAAGCATGAGGTTTATGAAAAAAATTCAGTGCTGT
This sequence comes from Candidatus Altimarinota bacterium, assembly GCA_028691375.1. Classification (GTDB taxonomy): domain Bacteria; phylum Patescibacteriota; class Gracilibacteria; order BD1-5; family UBA2023; genus STD2-258. The sequence goes on from JAQUZJ010000065.1 coordinate 4,934, forward strand.
TTGAACATGAGTAAAAGAATTTTGAACAAAAACCATTGATTATACAAACAAATTAATAGAAAAATCTCCTGTAGAATTAAAAAATATTGAAGAATATGAAACTTTAAAAGACAAAAAATTGATAGTATTATTTTGAAATGATAAAAACGAAGAATTTAAAAAACTTCTTATAAAAATCCCTGTTGCCATAACAAAAGCATGGATAGAATCATGAGCAATAAAAGTAGTAGATCCAGATAAATTCAATGATCTAGCTATTAAGCTTGAATTAAAAACTATTCCAACTTTGATTGTTATCAAAAAGTGAGAAATTCTAAAAAGAATTGAAAATTATGAAGAAATCAATACATTTCTATTGAAAGAACTAACATTTGAATTTGAAACAAAGTCTGAAACAGATTCTAAGGAAACCGAAAATAAAAAATAAAATTTATTTCATTATTGTACAATTATGGAACCAATGACTTTATTAATTTATGTTTCTACTTTTATTATTGCTATAGTCTGAACACTTTTGTCAGTATTTCTTTTTAAGGTTATAAAGATAATGAACAGAATTGAACATATCGTAGAATTTGTAGAAAGAATACAAAGTTATGTAGAATATTTGGAAAGTTGGCCCGTGGCTTTAATAAAAAAGTTATTTAGAAAGTAA
>JAQUZJ010000066.1:0-1726 GCA_028691375.1 Candidatus Altimarinota bacterium
TATCTTAAAATCTTCTTCAGTCACATCTGATTCTTTGAGCAAATGTCTGAATACCTTAAACATTCCGCTGTAATCTCAAATAAGATAGTAATTATAAATCAATCTTCTTTCTAATTCTGTTTTTGGTGTATATCAGTTTAGAACGGCAGAATTTAGATATAAATTGGATGCGATATAGTTTCAAATATAAAAATTTGTGAGTCATAAAATATAGGCAATTTTGGTATTTTTTGGATCCAAATTGTAATAATTTAGAAGAACATCATTGGATTCTTTATATTTTCATAATTTATAGTAGGAAGTTCAGACAATTTCTAAAACTGATTTATAGTCTGGTCTAGTTTTTAATATTTCTTCTCATAGTTTTATAACGGCAAGATAATCTTTATTTTCCAAAAACTTTCAGGATATCAAAGCGTTTCTATATTGAAAATCATTATTTCAACTATTTCAAAAAGAGTTCCGAGTATCAACTAGATTTTTTGCTTTTGTAAAATTGGGTATTTTTTTGAATTCTTGTATACAATTGTCCAAATTTTTGTAGCATATATATAAAGTTCTGTAGTAATTTATATTAAGTGTATCAATAGAATCATACTTTTCTAAATCTTTTATCTCATTTTCTGTATCATTGTTTCATACATAAAGCAATGAAAGGAATAATTTTTCTTGATTTTCTTTGCTTAATGAATTGGATTTTAGAGTTTTTTTATAAAAATCATATGCTTTATCATATTGGTTTAAATCAAAATAAGCTCAGGCTATTTTTTGTTCCAGCAAATAATCGTCTCAGAGCTTGTCATAAACCTCAAGATATGATTTTAGCGCTTCTTCTTTTTTATTTGTAAGAGAATAAAAATCTCCTTTTCTTATTAGACCATAGAAGCTTTTTCTTCTTTTTGTCTGCTCATCTTTTATTTTTTGAAGTTCTTCTGGAGAGATTTTATTTGCATCAATATCTTTTTTAACTTCACTAATAGAATTTTTATTTTCAGTTCACCATTTTAAACTACAAGAAGTAAGTAAAAATCAACAAAGCAAGATTACAAGAATTTTTTTCATATTTTTTTGTTTTAAGTTATTTTATAATTTCTCAAGGAATAGTAAAAGAATTACTTGGTAAAATTCTTCAAGGATAAAACATTGTATTAATAGCTATTTTTGAATTATCTCCAATAATAACTCAGAGTTTTTTAAAACCCGTATCTATAAGTTCTCATTTTATCATTGTTTTTATATTTGAAGAATCGTGTCTCAAGTTTGCAGTAATGCTTCAGGCTCAAATATTGATATTATCTCAAAGTATACTATCTCCAAAATATGAAAGATGAGCAACATTTGTATTATCTCATATACTACAATTTTTTATTTCACAAGCATTTCAAATATGACAATTATTTCAGATTACCGTATTTCATCTAATATAACAATTTGGTCAAATATTACAATTTTCTCAGATATAAACATTTCATTCAATATAAACTCAAGATTTGATTTTACTTCATTTTCATAAAACTATTTTTCCGTGGATTTTGGCTCATTCTTCTATTTCTCATTCGATTATATTTTCTTTTAAATTATCTAAGAAATAAACATTTGCATTTAAGATATCCCAAGGATAAGTTATATCTAGAAGAAAATTATCAAGTTTTATGGCTTCAAATTTAAAATCTTTTACAAACAAATTAATTGCATCGGTAAGCTCATATTCTCATCTTGGTGATAA
>JAQUZJ010000066.1:1826-5575 GCA_028691375.1 Candidatus Altimarinota bacterium
TCTGGTGTTGATTTCTGTTTAAAGCTAAAATTCTATTGAACCATTTGTTAGCTCATAAGTCTCTTTATTACTCACAAAATTTGTTTCAGCAAGATTTATAACAGTTTTTGCTTCAATCTTTGTTTTTTCATATCAGATGTAAAGTACAATAGTTCATTTTTTTAGATTTATAGGTTTTTCAAATTTGATATTTATGAGATTTGCTCAAGGACTATTGGAAATGTTTTTAAAAACGGCTTTATTTGTTGTAAAAAAATCATTTTTTACTCATTCTGGATTTGTTGTAAGAACTATATTTTCTGGATCAGAAAGCATAGAACCTCTAAGTTCACTCACACTATCAAGATTGTTTCATAGTTTTAAAACTAAAATTCAGGTTCCAGCTTTTTCTAGATAAATATCTTGGGTTTTGGATTTTACTCATTTTTCTCAAATATTCATAACTGAAGTTTGTAGATTTCTTCCAGTGTCAGTCTTAAATAAAAATGCATTTATTGTAAATGCAAATATTAATGCCGATGTTACAATTGCAAAATTTTTCTTTGTTTTATTTTTGTTTCTATAATCATTGAATAGATCTGCCATAGTACTGTGATTTTTAGTAATTAAAATTGAAAAACATCTCAGTTAATTTGACTAAAATAATTTCTCCGTAATATTACCATATTATTCGATAAAGTAAAATTTTTGTATGGTAATTTGAATTGATGAAGCCTGAAGAGGGTGTTGGGCTGGGCCAGTTGTTGTGTGCAGTTTTTGTTTTTCTCCGAATTTAAAGCCAAAAGAGAAACAAGAATTGGTTTATTGATTAAAAAACTCAAAAGCCTTATCTCAAAAGAAAAGAGAAGCTATTTTTGAAAAATTAATTAATTTATCTTTAAAAAATAAAATTTATTTTTGAGTTGGAGTTGTTGATAGCTATATGATAGATGCAATAAACATAAGACAAGCAAATAAAGAAGCCATGAAAAGAAGTCTTGAAGATATTTTTTTAAGAATTTGAAATCAGGAACTTGTCAGACATGTTCTTATAGATGGCAAGGATAATTATGAATTTAGTTTTTTATCAGTAAAACCGGAGTTTATTATCAAATGAGATGAAAAAATCGATGAAATAAAATGTGCATCTATAATCGCCAAGGTTTTTCGTGATAAGCTTATGACAACATATTCTTTAATTTATCCTCAATACAGGTTTGAAAAACATAAATCTTATTGAACTCAGCTACACATTGAATTAATTGAAAAGTTTTCTATAACCTGAATTCATAGGAAAAGTTATAAACCAATAAAGAATGCTTTAAAATAAGTATTTTATCTTGCAATACCAATAAATAAATTTAGTATCAGGTAACTTGTCATTAAGACAAAAATTCAAATAACAGAATACATAATTATATTTTTACCTTTTTTAATTTTACTTTCGTCTCAGCTTCAAGACATTATCAAAAATCAAGCATATATTATCATAATAACAACCACAACTCATATAAAGCCATTTATATATTTTATTCAACTTGCTATTATTGTAGGTAATTCAGTTATTTTTGGATCCGCAACTATATCAGTTCAATTTGGAGCATTAATAGCATAATTTGTAGCATCTATTAGTCATGTAGTTTTTGATACAAGGAATCAGGCAGCTTTTATTAAAAATATTCATAAACAGGAAAACATTATAGCATTTTTTCATTTTTTCATTTTTTCATCTTCTCATCAAGCTGACACCATTCTATAGTATGACATTATAGCCATAGCTAAAAATATAAATGCAGCTAGATTTTCAAGAAGAAGTGCCGTTGGCTTAAATATTTTATCATAAATATTTATTACCTCATTTGGATTGGAAAAATCTTTATCAAAAAACTGAGACATAACTGTTGAAGATGCCTGTATTAGTACTATTCATAATATAGTCCATAATATTCATAATCTCCATTTTTTTTGATCTTCCTCATTTCATTTTGAAAAAGCAACTCTGATTAAAATTAAAAAAAGGAAAACTATAGAAATTGCTATTATCACATTTTTTGCATCATATATTAATTTGTGTCAAACTGTTTCCACTCATTTATTTCATAAATCGGTTGTATCAAAAAAACCTCATGAACCATTACTAAAATCACCTAAATAACTACTTGAAGTTCTATCTGTTCATCCGTTTGTATCAGTTTTAATATTATATTTATTGGTATTGAGGTCTGTTGCAAAAGATAAATTTATTCATAGCATTAAGCTACAAATCAAAATCAATAATAAAGCTTTTATTTTTTTCATAGTATTTTATTAATTTTAAAATTAATCTTTAATTATTCATAATCTAGCCTCTATTTCCATATCAACAAATTCTTTTTTTCTTCAGTAAATATTTCTTGAATATTCCTTTACTATTTTAGAAACATTAATGTTTTTATAATAGTTGTCATATATGGTTTTCATATCAAATGGACGAGAAGTAGCATTATTTATGTTTATTTTACAATAAGCTGTGTAATTTGCAATACCAATTATATCTTGTTGTGATAAAAGAGGAGCGTATTCCTTTTCTAGATACTCTGCATCTTCTGCTCAGACTTTAAAACTCATGATTGTTCAGGCGTTTCAAAATACCGCATCTTTTATACTTGGTTTTCATCATCATTTATCATATTTAGCTCAACTACTTCATATTTGTGCTATGAATTGATGGGCCATAATAAGTGCTAAGCGATATTTACGAGCTTCTGATAATATTTCACCGAACGTTTCGGTTGCAAAATTTTGGAACTCATCAACATATAAGTAAAAATCTTTTCTATCATCTTCTGGTATATCAGCCCTACTCATTGCCGCCATATTTATTTTTGATACAAATACCAATCAAAGTAATTGTGCATTCAAATCTCAAATTAATCATTTGGAAAGATTTACCATAAGCACTTTTTGGTCATCCATAACTTTTCTAAAATTAAAAGCTGATTTTGGTTGTCAAATAATGTTTCTTATTGTTGTGTTCGTAATAAAAGGACCAAATTTGGAAGAAAAATAGGGAATCATTTCTTGTTTTTCGCGATCTCAAGTGTTTGCATATTCATAATCCCAAAAGTTTTTTACAATTGGATTTTTTACTTTTGAAACTTTATATCTCAAAAAAGCATCATCTGTAAAAAGTCTAGGTACATCAATTAATGTTCATCAGTCTTCTTCATCATCCATAAGAGTCAAACATCAGTTTCTAAAATAATGCTGTATTCTCGGACCAAATATTTCATCTCAAAATATTTTAATAAAAATACTTGTGGCATCAAGTGCAGCTCTATCTTTTTCCATTGCTCTTTTTTCTGGATTCTCTGATATAACTTCTAACATATTTAATCACATTGGTCTTTCATAGTCTCAAGGATTAAATACTATAACATCCTTTATTCTTTCTTTTGGGGTAAATGTAATAATATCTTCCACAAGATCTCAATGTGGATCAATAACACATAGTCAATCTCAATTCCGTAAATCTTGTCTCGCAACATAACCAATGAAAACAGATTTTCAACCTCAAGATTTTCAAATTATATAATGATGTCTACCTCTATCTTTACGATCAAAATATATTGGAGTTCTTTTGTTTCTATATTCATTCCATCCGAGCAGAACTGAATCTTTATAAAGAGGAAATCATCAAAGTTGTCTTTGTTTATTTTCTTGTACGGGTATTTTATTTTTATCTATAGGTTTTCATCTTCCCTCTCATTCTGCAATAACCTTTATTATTG
>JAQUZJ010000009.1 GCA_028691375.1 Candidatus Altimarinota bacterium
TTGCCAAAAAAGAAAAAGTAATAATCTCAAGGAATTGGGATTATTTTTTTTAAAAAATAGTTATTTATTAAACAATTATTTTATGATTTCAGATAATAAAAAAATAGATTCTCTTTGTAAATTTTATTTTGATGGAATTAATCTTAAAAATAAAAAAACAGAACATTATATAGAAGTAGCTTCAAATAGGGCATATAGAGATTTATGTAGAACATTATCCTGAATATCTAAATCGAGCAATAGTTTAACATTAAGAAATGAAGTTAATGCTTTGTTCTGTGATTATTTTAATAATTTAAATATTATTAATGCCCAAAAAGAATTTGATGAAAATTTCCATGAAAAGATATGCAAAGAGATTATTGAAATATATAAAGATTTTAAAGTAGTGGATCATAGATGACAAGAAGTTGTTTTTACTTACTGACATGCTCAAAAGTGGGTAAATATGACATTAAAATATTTGTTTATTTTAAGTCAATACTATATTAATAAAGAAATTGATAATATATATAGATTTTGTCATATGCCAATAGATAGCATAATAATTAAAGAACTTTGTGATAAAAAAATTATAAAAAATTTTAATATAAAAAAGGTTTGGAGTAAACTAAATAAAGAGAGATATGATTATATAATATGAGAAATTAAAAAACATATAAAAGAAAAAAAATATAAATCAATGCTGGATTTTGAAATGGAAATCTGGAAATCATAGTTTTTATATGTAACATTTGTAATATTTTTTGATTTTTTCATTATGACCCATATACTATTTCTAACTTTCTCAAAAAGCCCTAGGAGATACAATAAATTCCAGTAGTATGACCTAACTGCCTTGCCATTTTAAAAAAGTTTCATAGACCTAAGCGCTAGGGTAAGCCAAAAACCTAGCGTTTTTTTGATGATTTTTTTCTCTTTGAAATCTGATAAATTCAGACATAAGATTTACAGCAATTAGTACTTAGGTCATTATGAAGCTTTTTGGCATGATTTAGTTATCCAAAATGTGATTAAAATCTATAATTTCAGTTGTATACAAAAATCTTTCAAATAAAAATGCAAATATATTAATATTTAAGCATTTTTTTGTTTAAATTACTATGGTTTGTTTATAAATATTTTGTTTAGTTGTGTCTTAAAATAAATAAAAAGCTTACAACTCTTTAAGTATTTGTAAGCCAAAGTAAGGATCTTAAAATAATATTTTTTTATTAAAATTACCAAAAAATTTTTAATTTTTAACAAATATAATGAAGGTAGATTAGTTGTTCTGAGTCTTTTTATATTTGTTTCAATATGATATCTTATTTGGTGATAATTTTAGTAGTAATTAGAACTAATAATTTTTGTTTCCTACAATTTATTTTACGAGAATAAATCATTCTACAGAATAATATAACTCTAAATTTTTAGCTGTAGTAGTGCCATTTTTTTGATTTTTAATAGAAACTTCTTTAAAGATTACTTTATAATTATTAATATCAAATATCATATCTTTTTTTGGTAAGCTTTTATTATTTGCATTTTTATAAGAGGTTTCTAGTTTTTTAAAAACATCTTTTAAATCTAAATTATCTACAACTTTACCGTTCTCATATATTTCAATCTTTTCTTCATTTATATAAAATTTTGCGTAATTAGTCAGTTTTGAATCACTACTATTCTTTAAAATCTCTAATATTTTAGAATATCATCCAATATCAAGTGGATAGATACTTTCATCATATTTTATATTAAGGACTGTATACTTTTGAGAATAATCACTTGGGGTTGAGGATTTCTTTATGTTTAAAGATTTTGTAATAGAAGAAACAATTCTAAATTTATTAAAATAATCTCAAAGACCTTTTACTAAATTTAAATTATCATTTTCTTCTTGAGCTATTTTATATTGCTCTGGAAATAATTTTTTTATGGAATTACAACTATTTAAATCACAAAGATAATCAATTCAATTGTAAATTTCATTTGATAAATCTTTATCTATATCACTATAATTTTTTAATGGCACTATTTTTCAATTTTGGAGAATATTTGCTTTGATTAAATTTGTCTCTAATCTTACTAATTGTCTTTGTTCTGGCAATTTATAAACTGACCGAGGTCAAACAGAAATCATAATGGTAAAAATAGTTAGCAAAAATGGTATAAATCCAAGATATTTTTTCTTTGAAAAAATCAGATAAAACGAAATAATAGCAAGCCATAATCCAAATACTACAACAAAATACCTATTCATAGTTATATCGTATTGAGCAATTCTCAAATAGATTGCAAAAGCCAACATAAACAACTGTGGAATTACTGCAAATGGAAAATATTTTCTAAATTTTTTGATAAAATTATTTGTTTCTTCAAAAATAAAAGAAAAAATATAAATCAAATATCCAAAAATAGAAAATCCAATTACCATCCAACACACTTCTCACTTGGGCCAACTTCAAAAGTTTATTAAAATTTTTATAGAATATGTATATAGAATAATAAAATAAATATAGATAAAGGGTATTGCAATATATTTTACTAAAAAAGAAAAGAATTTATTTTCTACAAAATTATTTTGATTAAATGAATTACTAGCAGGAAGTTGGGTCAAGGCAAAAATTGGAGAGAAGAAAGCCAAAGCCAAAATAATCCAATCTCAGAAGAGTTTATTATAAAATTCTCAATATAATTCAAACAATGTTGTAACAGTACCAATTCAAATAGTTCCAAGCAAGCTCAAGACTCATCACAAAATAGCTGAAACCAAAAAAATTGCACTAATTTTATAAAAATAATTGTAATAAACAGTTTGTTCAGATTCTTTTGAAAAAATATGTCTAACATAAGGTGCAAAAAATAAATAGGCAACTATTCAAAACAAACTCAAAATAAAAAATAGAAGGTTGTTGTGATTATTCATAAAATTACCTTCCATTCAGTAAAAAAACACTATTCCATAAATTAAAGGGAACAATTGTAATAAATTCTTTTTTGCATTTGATTGTAAGAAACTCTCGCTATTTAGATAAACTCAAACAGAGAAAAAGAAAGTAACAACACAAGTAAATATCAATTTAGAAATAATTTCTTCATCATATGAATTTATGTCTCAATGTAATTGAAAAAACAACAAAGCACAAAATACAAATATAATAGCAATCGAAGTAGGAAACCTAAAAATAACATTTAACAAATTTTCCTTTAATTTTGAGATTTTAAATTTTTGAAAAAAGTTTGCCATAGTGATTATAATTAGAAAATAAATTTCATCACAAATATTTGACATTTCCATCGGTTTTTTATATAATACCCTTGTATTACCACGAAAGAGAGACCGAAAGGTGTAGGTGCCTAAGGACATCTCTTTTTTTTGTCTATTTTTCCTTGATTTTTACGAATTCTAATTTTGATTTTATGTGCGATAGACTCAAATTATCCCTATATTTTGTTTCTACTTGTTTGTAAAGCGAAGAATATTTATTATTTGGAAACAATAATTTTTTTAGCAATTCTTTTTCGATTAGATATTTCACAAGTTTTATATAATCTCAATCTCAGGAAACCAAAACTATTTTTTCAAAATCTTTTTCATCAATTATTCTCTTCATTATTTCAAAAACTATATCAACATCTACATTTCATTTTTTCTTTCATTTTAGAAGCGAGGAATGTTCTCTGAAAACTAAAATAAATCAAGCTTTTTGAATCTTAGTATAAAGTTTTTGCTCATCATCAGATAAAAATCATAAAAAATAATAAGCTTCATCTATTTTGTATTTATCACGTAAATAAACTCTGAATTTTGGAAAATCAATTTTCCAGTTTTCTGAACTAATTCAAAGATGTAGGTTTTGACCATCTATAAATGCAATGTTTTTTTCTTTGTTCATAATTTTAATTTCTTCTAATTTAGACAACAATGAGTATATTTTTTTATATATAAAATTCAAATCAAAAAAATCTTAATTTTAGGTTACTTTTCAAAAGGACAGTCAAACTATCCTTTTTTATTGTTAATACAAAGTGGCGAATAAAAACACTTTATTTACACACAAGATAAACCAAGGTCTTTTTAATAATTTTTGCTGTTTCTGCTCTAGATATTCAGCTATTTGGTCTGAATTTTAATTTTCAATCTATAACTTGACCTTGTGCAATACCAAGTTCTTGAGCTTTTGCAATATATTTAATCATCCAAGTTCAATTAGCGGGAATATCAGTAAAGTTAGTATTTGCATTTTCAGATGGTTTTATTTGTGATGCATTAAGAAGCATATAAATTGCCTCGGCTCTAGTTATTAAATCATTTGGTCTGAATTTTAATTTTCAATCTATAACTTGACCTTGTGCAATACCAAGTTCTTGAGCTTTTGCAATATATTTAGCCTGTCCTCAATCAGAAGGCATATCAGTAAAATCTGTAGTTATTCCACTATTTATTTTTATTCATAATGATTTCATAACCGTTGATAAAAATTCTGCTCTTGAAGTTCAAAAATTAGGTTTAAAATTTCAATCAGCATATCATTTAATGATTTTATATTTTGCTAACATTTTTATATCATTTACAGCAAATGAGTCATTAATATCAGGAAAAGATATAATTGAATTGGTTGTGGTAGAATTGAGGAACTTTTTATTATAATAAGTTTCAAAATTATTTCAGCTGGAACAATCAGATATAGAAACTGTTGAATTATCTGCTTGTTTTGAACTTCAAGATGATGAAGTCTGTGGAATATTTGCTATAACTGAAACAGATCTTATAACTGGATTTGCAACATTTCCTGCGATATCCCTTTTTGTGTATGTTAGAGTATAAGTTCATAGAGTTTTGATATCCACTGTTCAACTTGCTACTACACTACCTGTACCATCAACATTATCAAAAAATGTAGCTCAAGAATCAATATAAATTGAACCAGCGTTTACTATTACATTTTTAGGTCAACTAAGGGTAATTATTGGAGGAATCTTATCTATTCACTCAATAGCACTTGAAATAGCATAAGATATACCTCAAGTAGCATCTATAGCCCTATAACATATCCTTTTTCAATTATCCGCTTCTGTGGTAAATATAGTACCTGAATAAGCACCAAAAGAAATACTACTATCACAAATATTTACTCATTTATTATTAATAGCCATTGTCAAAACTGTTCCACTATTAACGCTCGCTGTAATAGTTTTTGTTTGTTCTGCTAAGATATTTGGGTTTATAATGGTTATTGTTGAATTTATATTTGAAGTTGAGCCAGAAATTGAATTTGAAATAGTAACAATATTATCTACTGAAGTGCTTGCATAATTTGAGTTCCCTGTAAAGTCCTTGATACCATCACTTTGAAATATTTTTGTAATACTATTATCTCACCAATTAGATGTATAAGTATTTCCAAATGAATCCATAGATATGCCAACTGGAATATTACCTGTTGCTCATAAGACTGATGATAAACCTGCAGGAGTGATTTTTGTAACGTTACCACTTCATGAATTGGCAGTATAGATATTTCCAGAAGAATCCATGATCATATTGTGTGGACCGCCCCCTGTTGTTCATAAGACTGATGAAATACCCGTGGGAGTAATTTTTGTGACATTATTATCGTGAAGATTTGTTATATAAGCATTCCCAACGGAGTCTACAATTATACCATGCGAATCATTACCTATTGATCCTAAGATTGATGATTCACCTGTAGGAGTAATTTTTGTGACATTTTTACTTCATACATTAGTTGTATAAATATTTCCAATAGAATCTATGGCTATGCCAACAGGTTCAATTCCAGTTGTTCCCAATACTAATGATTCACCTGTGGGCGTAATTTTTGTGACATTACCACTCCGTGAATTAGCTGTATAAATATTTCCAACAGAGTCCACAGTGATTCCCCAAGGATGATTGCCAGTTTTTCATAATATTGAAGATACACCTGTGGGAGTGATTTTTGTTATATCATTACTATTTTGATTGGCTGTATAAATATTACCAGTAGAATCTATAGCTATACCGCGCGGATTAAGACCAGTTGTTCCCAAAATTGATGATATACCTGTGGGAGTGATTTTTGTAACATTATTATTAGTAGTATTAGCTGTATAAAGATTTCCAATAGAATCTATGACCATATTATGCGGATTACTACCAGTTTTTCCTAGAATTGATGATATATAACCTCATTTTTCTGGAATATTTGCTACGATATTGCCAGTTCCTGAAGCAGATATGGATACTTCAAAAGTAGTGCCATCATTTGGGACAACTTGAGTGATGGAATTTATGATAATACCTGGCGCAGTAGAACCAGAGGTTGAGATATCGTAAATGGTAAAACTAGAAATATCAATAGGTTCAGAAAATACGACTGTAAATAATGCTGATGATGTAGTTGTAGGATCTGATTGACTTGTTTTTTGGTTAATAGTCACTGATGGTCAGGTATTATCAATATCGGCAAAAATGGTCTCTACAGAGAATATATTAATGCAAAAAATTGGTAGAATAATAAAAGCAATTAAACGATTTGACCATTTTGATCAAATAGAACAAAAAAAAGAAAGCATGGTGAATATATTAAAAAAATAAATATGAAACATAATACAACAAAAATTTAAAAAAGTATAAAATATTTTTTTCTTTGATTTTTTCTTCTTTCACCTCTAAACTTCAGCTCATTATAATATCAATACCATCTCTGCACACCATTTTCCAATTTATAATAATGAAAAATATAAGGAATCAGAAGAATCAAAATAAATCAGCACAAAATAAAAATGCTAGAGTTATTAGAAATCATGGCTATACCAAAAGAAACAATAAGAATCGAGGCAAAAAATAAAGTCACTAGAAGATGAATTAATCTTTCGTGTTGTAAAAATTGGATTTTAGTCAAATGAAAATTAGCCAGTTCTCCCCGATTTTCTGAAGAAGAGTTTAATTTTTCTTTGATAAAATTTTCATGCTTTTTTAAAAACTCTTCCATACTATTTCTCTTCATTTTTTTTAAGTAAAATTGGGAAATGAACCAAAAAAACTATAAGAAATAATGTTCCCCAAACCGAACCATTAATCATTCAATCTTTTATATCATAATGTCTTTTTTGAATTAAAGACTCTTTTTCTTCTTTTTTACATTGAGCGATTTCTTCTGTTGTTCTTTCTTTTTGTTTTATAACACTAGGATCCTTTGTGTCAGAAACAGAATAAGATGTATCACAATTTTTCATTCCATAATTATAACTGCTTCCCATAGCATATTCTTCATCTGTAATTATTTTACTTATCAAAAAATTATAACCTAAAGATCCAATTCAACTTACAGCTCAGATTAATCAAATAATAGAAGCCAAAGTAAAATAAATTTTTAAAAGTGTAAATTCTCTTGTTTTATTTGCATTATCTTTTGAAAACATAATTTAAAAATTAATTGATAAAATAAATATGGACTATCATGTAGTTAGATTATAAAACAATTGTAAAAAAGGCGAAAAACAAAAATATTGACAAATCTGGTTATAAAATTTCTAATAATCATATTTTATTTCATGGAAATTTAGCAGACAATAAATACAAACAATCCGATAGGATTTTATAAAAATAATTTTTACATACACATTTTTCTGAATAGAATATTCCAATTCGTTTAATATTTTACAAAATTTTATATATATGGTAGGATAAAAATACACTTTATTCCTAAGCCCCCTATTTGATAAACATAGTAGACACGGTATCTAAAGAATTAGAACCTACCATTAATGACGAAAAAAAGTCAATAGAAACAAAACTTTTTATATTATGATTGTGCGAAATTAGTTCCTCTAGCTTTACAAAAGATGATTTAATATGACTATCAGAAGATTGGTCATTGTTGCTTTTGGCTAAAAAATTGGGCTATATAAAAATTGAAGAAAAATGTTATAATAATGTAGCAAAAGAAATAGAGACAGCTGGTTTTAGTTGAGATTTATCACACTATATAAAATCTCTTGAAAAGATAAAAAATGATTCATTGAAACAGTTATCAAAAACATTAAGAAAAAATTTGTGTAGAACACTAAGTAGCGCATTTGAAGACATAATGAAAGAATCACAAAAACCTACAGTAATAAAAAAACCTGAAAGCATAAGACATATTGCGGACAGTTTGCGTGATAATATAGAAACTATTCTAGACCTTAACAAAATCCTTGCACGTGCCCAAATCATAAAAAATAAAAGTGCATTAGAAAGTTTAGAACCAATAATGTATGGTATTATTGACAGAATAAAATCTCTAACATGATTCAAATGTCTTGAAATAAATGATAATAGTATATCTTTTGTATACAAAAATCCTTCAAAAAAACCATCTTTTTTAAAATGAAAGTTAACATTTAGAGCAAAGTCAGAAGAAAGTATTGAGAAGAAAATATTATGAAATAAATCCTATAAAACATTTGAAGATATTGCTGATTTAATATGATTTACTATTACTTTAGATGAAAAAGATTACGCAGAATATTTTCAATATTACATACAAGATTTGGAATATAAAAAACTTGAATTAGAAATTCAGTCCGAAGAAATGCAAAATAATCAAGAAAGTATTTCAGAAATAGAAGCTAAAATTGAGATTTTAAAAGATAAACTCGAAAATCCTGGTATAAGAGATGATGTTTTGAATTTTATGAAAGAAAGTGCTGTTAATTTTTTAAAAAATAATATTGGTAATCCCAGTGAAACTTCTTTGGTCGATAATGCTTGTATATTTGAAGCAAAAAAATTTGGCTATAAAATAAAATGATGATTTCTTAAAGACAAATATATCTCAACTGATCCGCTATTTTGTGATACATGAAAAAAGGAGATAAGCGGTAGTATAAAAAATGTCTCAATGACATGATACACTTATTATATTGATACCATAACAAATAAATACAAAAAATCTGCTCAAAAAATAGTAGAATTTCAAATAAATCTCATAGAAAATTTGACCTGAAATGTTTTTGAAAAATGATTTAATGATCATCCTATATACAGGCTAAAAAGAAGTTTTTTTCTTGATATGAATTCTGATGACTATCTAAACATTGAAGATATCGCGATTAAACTTATGAACGATGACAAAATAGAAATAGAACCCATAAATATGCTTAATCACATTTTATTTGGTGACAATAGCTCAGAAAATGGACCACTTATAACTCCTGCAATAAAAGATTGAATTAACTGAATAATATTTAGACCTTTTGATTGATTTAAAAACTGATATACTAATGAAGCTTGACATATTTTTGATAAACATGGTTATATAATGGTGGACTTACTATGAAAAGATAGTATATTGTATTCAAAATTAATTGAAGAATTCAAATCGCAAATATCAAAAATAGAAAAAACTCAATCTTGAAAAAAATCAGAAAAAGATGAAGTAGCTGCCTAAAATCAAAAATTCCTCGCACATTGTGCGAGGAATTTTTGATTAAATTTTTGATTTTGCTTCCTTAAGTAAATCTTTCAAAAATATTTTGTATCTTTCTACGTCAGGCTGATCAAAAGGATTCACTCCATATAATGCCCCAAGATACATCATTTGAATCATAAACATTTGTAATAAATATCCAACGTTATATTCATTAATTTCATCAATTTCCATTTCCATAAAAAGAACTTTTCTTTTTTCTAATGCCATTTTAACTCATTTAGGTAAAACCTCCATTATCTGAGATAAATTTAAACCAAAAATACCTTCAATAATAGAATCTAGTCATTTACTTGGTTTTAAAGGTAAATCCTCATTATTACTTTTTATATTCAAAATACCGATTATTCTATCTCTACTTCATATAGAACTAAGATAAGTTTGCGTTATACTATGAAGCAATGTAGATCAAATATTATAATCAGGATTAATTCAAGCATTTACTCTCCTTGTTCAATCTTTACTAAATTCTTTGGACAAACTTTCTCACATAAGCTGTTTGTACCATTTTCATATATCATCAAATTGATTAGAAAAAATGGCTAAGTCAAAAATTTTTTTTCTTCAATTGTATATAACATTTGCTGTTGACATACTATGATTTTTGAAAATATCTTCTTGAAGTCAGTTCAATACGGCATCTCTGGCTCACTCTAATAACCTTTCACAATTTACTCACATAAACTTCAATGGAAAAATTCATACACTTGAAAAAGCGCTATATCTTCAACCAACTGGTTCAGGCAAACTTAAAAGATGAAATCAATTTTCTTCTCAATTTTTCCATAATTCTGATTGCCTACCAGTTGTAACAACAACATAATTTCTCCAATCAGGTTGATTTTCCTCCAAAAAATCAACCAAAACGCTAAAATTAGCTAAAGTTTCTGTAGTTTTTCATGATTTACTGATGATATTTATCAAAACTTTTTTTCAATTTTCTATATGTTTTTTAAGAATTCTTTTAATTTGTTCTATATATAAAGAATCGGTTGTGTCAGCATAATATATATTTTTATCATTTGACGGATCTTCATTTGCTAATACTCAGTTGGTAGCCTGATAAATAGATTTGGCAGCAAGTCATGGTCATCAAATTCAGACAACTACAATTACACTAGCATCATCAACTTTTTTGAATAATTCACTGCAATTTTTTAAAATGCTCTCATCAAAAGGTAAATTCAGTGATGATCTTACATCATCATATCATCACTCATCATAAACTCTATTCAATTCTTCGTTTTCTTTTTCTAATTTTTCACGACTTTCTGTCTGTATTTTCTGATTAATATGGGATGAATAAGTAATTTCTAACATTCTAAAAAAATTAATTTTAAAGCGGGAAGATTATATTCATTCTTTAAAATATGACAAATTTTTATGAATTAAATAATAATGCATTGATATCATTAATAAGAATATTAATTCAATTTTCTGAAAATTTATGTTTTTCTGCATATTCTTTTAATAAAAAGTTTTTGTTTGTTCTTTTTATAAATCTAAGATCTTCTATATTAATCTCATCATCATATAGTCATCATGCAACAAAAACAGGAATTTCTATACGATTTTGAAATAAATCCTTAAAATTATTTAAATAATCTTTAATAAACTCATATTTTTGATAAACATTTTCATTATTGATATGATTTATTCATACGTTAATAATACCATCTTTTTGCCATTTTTTCATTTTATCAAGTCAAATATCATTTAATCTTTTTTTATAATAATCAATTATTGGCGTTTTTAGTATTACTAATTTTGCTCAAATTTTTAGTCCTGCTTTCAATATTGGTAAACTAGAAAAACTAGTTCAATATAGATATATATTTTTAACTCATTTTTCTTTTAAGAATTCTACTCAATTTAATATTTGTTTGTAGCACTTTGTTAAAGTAACATCTTCAATTTTTCACCTGGTTTTTCAATGAGCATATAAATCAATTAACAAAACTGAAAAGTTTTTAGAAACAAAAAAATTCTCTAATTGTTTTAGAGAATTACTTTCAATGCTACTAAACATTCCATGAGTTAAAATAATTCAATTATTATTTCAATCTATAAATCTATAATTTGTATTATAAATCATTTTGTTTTGAGTTATTCATAAACATTTCATAACTTTTTTTGTCTTTAAATTCTATCAAAAATTTTTGAATATAAGGAGGAAATTTTCTCAGACAAGAACTTCTTATTACTTTTCATCAAGTTATATCAAGGATTTGTTCTTTAAAATCGGGATTGTCATGAATAATAGGATATTCTATCAAAATTTTTTTTCTTTCTAAAGAAGTAACTAAATTGGAATCATTATTAGTTATAAAATATATGAGTTTGTTAATATCAAAATCGGCACTAAACATAGAGATATGGGTTGCTCAGGATGTTCTAGGATTTACCTCTATTATTTTTAAAATATTATCTTTTTTGTCAAAAATAAAATCCAAATCAATAAATCCATTAACTCAATCCATTTTTCAAATTTCTTTCATTAAAAATCTTATATCTAGATTAATATCTTCATTCAAAATAGTAGTTCTCGTCCTTGCTAATGGATGAATTATTGACAATCAATCTTCACTAATTTCGGTTTTTCATTTACATATTGGAGGAAAAATAATTATCTGATTTCAATTTACAAAAGCATTACAAGAATATTCGTCTCAATCAATAAACTCTTCTAATAAATAAATCTTATTTAATTCTAATTCCATATTTAAAATATCTTCATTATTTTTTGCTACAAAAATTCATTGTCATCAAGTATTATCTTTTTCTTTTACTAAAACAGGAAAATTAAAATTATAAGCTTTCAGAGCCTTAACTATAAAATTTACATCTCAATAAACTTCAATTCAATTACTAGTTTTAAATCATTTTTTATTCAAAAATTTTTTAGTTTCTCATTTATCCAAAAAAATTTGTGCCATTCAATAAGAATGTCCAATATAATTTGAATCACAAAAACAAAATTTTAAATAATCTGAAGGTAATTCAGCAATATCTTTAGCACTTCTAAGGTTTATTATAAATTCTACCTTTGAACTCACATTTTTTATGGTTTCATAAGTACCATTAGGGTTTTCCAGTATTTGTCACGAAAATGAAGTTTCCTTTAAAAATTCATGTCCTCATACAAAAAATACATCTCAATGTGAAGTATTTATATTATCAAAATCTATTGTTAAACTTCTAGTTTCCATAAAAAATAATTTTTTTAAAAAAACAGTTATTTTTTCAAATAACTAATTTGGTTTCCTACAAATTTCAATTAAATTCAAAAAAATGAACTTAAATTATTTACTTTAATTTGGTGAATTATAAACAAAGTTTTAAAAAAGCAAAACATTTTACAAAATCAGAAAATTAAAAATCTAATTATTTCCCAATATCCCTCGAAATAGTCACATTACTACCAAGAATATTGGCTGAAAATTCTTGAATGTCTTTATTGGCGGCAAGTAAATAAATCAAAGCAACAGCAAGAAACATTATCAAGAAATTTTTTGATAAAAAGAAAGAACTAATTCATGAAAATAAATTTCTTATATATTGATCACTGACCTCAGAAATCCTTTTTCACATTTTTCTAGTTTTCTTGATTGTATCAAGAAGTGTTCACCATCAATTTTGATATTCTTGTTGAAAATATCAGCAATCTAAACAGATTGCTCACTCCAACCTAAAAGAATTTTCAATAATTTTTCAATTTTCATCTTCTTCACTTGTAATACATTCAATTTCTCTTTTTCTAAAAGTGTCACTAAGACATTTTGGACATGGAATTGTATAATCACTCCAACCGGTTTTAAGTACAATAAAATCATCAACTAAAACAACATCACTTTTTGTGATTTTGATATTTTCTTCCTCACTAATTCACATTTTTTCAAGAATTAATCACTTATTTCTTGATCATTTTCATGCTGGAGTAGAAATATTTAATGTTTTTTGTTCCATAGTTTTGATAAATTAGATATAGCTCAATTATTCTAGCAATAAATTTTAAAAATGTCAAAAATCATAACATTCTACAAACATTTGTAATTTCAACTAATTCAATTATTCTAAAATCAAATAATTAATCTAAAATATGTTAGAAAATATCAGAATCCAAAATGAAACAATTCCTTTAATAATCAAAAAAAGTCCAAACAGAAAAAGGACTTTATCTTTTCATATGACAGAAATATGATTAACAATCCAAATTCCTCTAAAAACAAAAGAAGATTATCTTGAAAAAATTATCACGAAAAGACTCGACTGGATCTACAAACATTGGCAAAATTTGAAAAATATTAAAGTTAACAAAATACAAGATATAAACATAGATAGAATCTATTACAGAGGTGAAATATATAAATTAGAAATTTTAGAAACTGACAAAAAAAGATGTAAAATTAATTTTGAAAATAATATTTTGCAAATATTTATAAAAAAGGATACTGCTCCAGAACTAAAAAACAAAACTATAAAGAAAAAATTAAATGAATGGTATAAAAAAGAGGCTCAAGATTTGATAACACAAGAAACCAAAACTCTAGCCAAAATACATAATTTTAGTTTTAGTGAAATATATATAAAAAATTATAAGTCTAAATTTTGACAATGCAGAGCTAAAGATCTTTATTTTAATTACAAACTTATAAAATTACCAATCGAACTCATTAGACACGTCATCCTACATGAACTTTGCCATCTAAAACACAAAAATCATGCAAAAAATTTCCGGAATCTTTTGAGAGAATTGGACGAAAATTTTGTGGAAAATAAGAAATATCTGAAAGAAAAATGAAGTTTTATTTTGAATATTTAAGGAACATTTGAACAACTAATTTCGTAATAATAAAAATTATTATTATTTAAATTTATTTTGGAATATTTTAGAGGATTTTTTAGTGTTTTCTTAAAATTAAGAATTTCTTACGCTCTACTCAAATATTCATAAGTTCTTGTGTCAACTTTGATTTTATCTCAATTTTTCACAAATAGAGGAACTTGGACCTTGAGTCATGTAGAAAGTATAGCTGGTTTTTTTCATCATGTTGCTGTATCTCATCTTTCTCATGGAGGAGTATCCATTACCTCAAGTGTTACAGATGGTTCAACTTCAATACTCAGGGGTTTTCATTCAAATTCTATAAGAATGACTTTGTCTCATTCGGAAAGAAAGAATTTTTTATCTCAAATAACTGTCTCATTTAGGTAAGCTTGTTCAAAAGTATCAGTATTCATAAAATTATATCCATCATCATCTTTATATAGATATTCAGCATTGGAATGTGAAATATTTGCTACTTCAACTTTATCAACTTCTCTAAAAGTTTTTGTCATTGTATTACCAGTCATAAGATTTAACAGAGTTGTTTTTTCCATTCATTTTCACATTGCAACCTTCAAATGTTCTGCTTTTAGAACTTCATAGGGCATTCAGTCAATAAGGATTTTTTTACCAACCTTTACATCTTCCATTCAAGCCATAATTTGGATATTAAATTATAAAATACAAAGTCATTCTAACTATTTTTTTATTAATTCAAAAATTAATATTGTTCAGAATAAATATTTTCTTTTTTTAATCCTCATTTTTCTAATAAAATTTTAGCATCTCATACCATTGCTGGGCTTCAGCACAAGTAAGCCTCTTCAAAATCTTTCAAATTTTCTGGTGTTAAATAATCTAGAACATATCATTTTTGAAATCATTCTTTTTCTTCACGGCTTAGATAAATTTCATAGTCAAAATTTGGGTAATTTTTCTTTATTTCATCAAGTTTATCAAGATAAAAAGTGTCTGCAAAAGTTCTTATACCAAAAATATATTTTACATAATTTTTATTATTATTTCTTAATGTTTCATTTATTTGTGAATACAATGGTACAAAACCGGTACCGGTACCGATAAAAATCTTTGCACAATCTGTATTTTTGAGTAAAAAATGTCCAAAAGGTCAACTAAAATCAACTTCTTCTCCGATTGGATAATCACAAATTTCTTTGCTTCAACCTCTTCATCCTTCAAGTTTTTTTATAATAAATTGGTACTGATTTCAATTTTTTCCTAATATTGAATAAGCTCTTTTTAATCCAGATTTTAGATTAAACATAAAAAAATGTCCTGGCAAAATTGTCACATCTTTTCATTCAAAAGTTAGTTCAAAAACATCAGGAGTAAGTTGATTTTTAGATATTAGTTTATAGAGCATATTTAAAATTAAGGGTTTAAAAGTTCAAAATAACGAAAGAATTATATAGATTTTTAATTTGAAGAAAAATTAAAATAAAAAAACCAGTGCTGATTTATCAGTACTGGTTTTTGAGAAAATTCTTTTTTATGCTACTTTTTTGAGTTCTTGATTTTCTGGTCAGATAATATTCATTGCTCTTGTGTTAGTTTTTTTGGTTTCTTGAGCTATATCAGAAATTAAATTTGTAACGGATGTTCTGGCTTCTGTTAATTTTGACCATGTTTCTGGACCACTCATTATTAGATTAACAGGTGACTGTATTCAAAAGAAATTTTGAAGCAATTTTATTGAAGTGTTATATTGTTTTTGTAATTTTTTTAATTTGTTTTTTGAATCAGTTTCATCCAATTCCAAAACGGGATTATTGATTTCTAATCCCTTTTTTACATTTCATCAGTTTTTTTTATTTCTGTAGTCTTCCAAATCAGTTATATTGTTCATAGTGTTTTTTATTTTTAGTGAGCTCATTATATTCAAAAAATACTATAAAAGCAAATTTTAAAAAAGTAGGGAACGCAGATCTGCGTTCCCTACTTTTTTAAAATTATCTAAAATACTATTTTTTTTCTTTTTTTTCTTTTGGCTTCTTTGGACTAGTGTCTTCACTGATTTTCTTTTCAATTTCTGCCATCATTTTTTGGTTTTCTTTTAGAAATTGTCTTGCATTTTCTCTTCATTGACCAAGTTTTATTTCTCAATAACTGTAAAATGCTCAAGATTTTTTTATAATTTCTTTTTCTGATCCAAGATCTAGAATCTCGCCAGCTTTTGAAAATCATTCATTGAAGAAAATATCAATCTCAGCTTCTCTGAAAGGAGGAGCAATTTTATTTTTCACTATTTTAATTTTTACTCTGTTTCATGTTGTTTCTTTGTCATCTCAAGTTCAAGAATCTATTTTTTCTTTTTTTCTGATATCAAGTCTTTGAGAAGCATAGAATTTGAGTGCATTTCATCAAGTTGTGGTTTCTGGATTACCAAACATTACTCAGATTTTCATACGGATCTGGTTGATAAAAATAACAGTGGAATGAGATTTTGAAATTACTCATGTAATTTTTCTTAAAGCTTGGCTCATTAGACGGGCTTGTAATCACATGTGAGAATCTCACATATTTCATTCAATTTCTGCTTTTGGAACAAGTGCAGCAACAGAATCTACAACTATAAGATCTATCGCTCCAGATCTAATTAGGGCGTCAACTATTTCTAAAGCTTGTTCACCATAATCTGGTTGAGAAATAATCAAATCATCAATATTTACTCATATTTTACGAGCATATTCTGGATCTAGCGCGTGTTCTGCGTCTATAAAAGCCGCAGTTCCTCAGGCCTTTTGTACTTCTGCGATTGCGTGAAGTGTTAAAGTAGTTTTTCAGGAAGATTCTGGTCAGTAGATTTCTACAATTCTTCATTTTGCATAACCTCCTCAAAGGATATCATCAAGCAGAAGACTTCCGGATGAGAAAGTCTCAACTTTAATATTTGTTTTGTCTCAAAGTCTCATTACAGATCCTTGTCAAAATTGTTTTTCTATCATTGATAGAGCTTGTTTAAGCGCTTCTTTTTTGTTATCAGTCATAAGTTAATTTAAGTTAATATATAATAGTTAAAAGTTTTGTTTTTTACAATTACGATTTTTAATCCTCTCTAAAACCTTTTGTAAAGTAGAATTCTTTTATAGATTCCTGTGTTCAGAATGCTATATTTCTTCATTTGCATTTGGCACATTTGTAAATATTTTTAAATTCGTTTATACATTCTGTTTCGACTATTTCTTTACAATCTTTGCAGTAAAAAACAATAGGTCATCTTTCTTCAACAAAATTTTCTTTTTTCTTTCAAAAAGATGGAATATTAATTAGATCATCATAAGTCATCATTAGGATAGGGATTAAAAGTAAGATAATAAAAATAAGAAATCCATTTTTGTTTTGTTTTAACATTGACTATGCAAATACTATTTTAGTATTACAGAGTTTGTTTCGCATCAAAGCCTAAGGAATTATATTAATAATAATTTGGGTTGCAAATTTAAATTACTTTACTTTTTTATTCTATTTTTGATACAAAAAATTCCAAAGAAAAAATAAAGAAAATTTTTTAATAAAAAGATTTTCTATGAAAAAAAGTTTTATTTTAAGGATTAAAAAACCATCTTCGTAATTTTTTCAAATCTATCAGATTTTCGTTTGAATTTATTTTTTAAAAAATTGTCACCACTTTTTAAAAAAATCGTTATAATGTTTGCAAAAGCGCTTATTTTGCAAAGTTTACTTTTATGGAACAAATAATAGAAAGGGCGATATCATCGTGTAAAAAATGAGAAATTGAATCGTTTTGAGTAATTTACGATTATTTTATCGAAAAAATTTATGACTTTTGTTTTTATAAAACTTTTGATAAATCTGTAAGTGAAGATCTCACAAGTGACGTTTTTTTCAAAACCTTAAAAAATATGAAAAGCTTTCCTTGAGTTACTTTAAAAGATTTTAATTCTCGGATTTATCGTATTGCTTACAACACAACGGTTGACTATTATCGTACAAAAAAAGAACATGTAGATTTAGAAATTGTCAAAAATTCTAGTTCTTATAATGAAAAATTCTGAGATAATTTTGATAATAAAAATAAACTTGAAGAAGTGCTTGATTATCTTGATACTTTACCCAAAATGCACAAAGATATTCTTACAATGCGTATTTGGGA
Organism: Candidatus Altimarinota bacterium; assembly: GCA_028691375.1. Lineage (GTDB taxonomy): Bacteria > Patescibacteriota > Gracilibacteria > BD1-5 > UBA2023 > STD2-258. Next base: position 18,425 of record JAQUZJ010000009.1, read on the forward strand.
TGAATTAAGTTATGCTGAAATTTCAGAAATCACTAACCAAAGCGTTGACAACTGCAAACAGATAGTTTCTAGAAACCTAAGAAAAATCCAAGAAAACATATCATTCCTTATTATTTTAATGTTTTTAATCAAATAAAAATTTATTTTAGGTTTTTAAAACAAAAATATTCGTTTTCAACAATCGTTTTTAAAACAAAAATATTCTATTAATTTACTCATAATTTTTAATTTATAATTTCCATGGACAAAATACAGGCAATGTTGCAAGAACTTTATAAAATAGATCCTAAGTTACAATCTGAAGAAGGGAAACTTAAGTCTATTATTGAAAAAATGATAGAAATCAGACCAAATACTAGATTTGACGAAAAATTTAGACTAGAACTTAGGAATAAAATTATAGAAGAAATTCATAACACCAGAAGAAAAAAGGAGCAAAAAAAGATTTTGTTTGATATAGGTTATTTTGTGTCGTGATTGGCTCTTGCTTCATTTGTATTTATGATTGTAGGTCCAAATATTTTTAAAACTGTAGAAAAGCCAAAACAAGAAATTTCTTATGATTCCAAAATATCTTCTTGAAAAACAATGCCCAAAAGCGATTCTTTAAGTTTAGAAAACACTACTTGAAGTTCTATAAATTCTACCTGAAGTCAGACTTTATGATTATCAAATACCTGAATAAGCGCATCAAATACATGAATAGATATATCAAAAACAACAATAATTAAAGAAATAAAAAATATTTCATGAGAAAAAAATAATTTAAATCAATCACTTCTTACTTTCAATATAACTACCAAAAAAGAAAAAGATGATGCTTTTGGAACAATAAAATGAGATTCATATGGCGCAAGTTCTTGAATATGATGAGGTTCCAACACTGCATCTTTCAAATCCCAATGAACTCCTACAACACTTGATGGCACACAAGAAAAAACTTCTGTTCCAAATACTTCAAACGGACAAAAATTTGTCTACAAATGAGAAAAAATCGAAATAAAAGAATCTAAAATGGAAGCTCTAAAAAAAGAAAAAAAATCATACACAAATGCAGATTTAAATAATTTAATAAAATCAATAAAACTAGATGTTTTTGATATTTCAAAACTTGAAAAATTATTTGTAAATAATATTACGGTTTCTGAAGATAAAGATTATTGATTACAAATGAATATAAATCTTGATGAAGCCAATATTTCGCTTTATAAAAATCGGAAAAAATGGCCACAGAATAATTGTAATACCGATGAATGTTATAGCCAAAACAAGATAAAAATGGATCAAATTCCAACTCAAGAAAAAGCTATAAATATTGCCAATGAATTTGTCACAAGTCACGGAATAAATATTTCAAATTATGCAAATCCTTACTTGGATACAACTCGGCTAAAAACTTACAATGAAGCTTCTTATTTGCCAGAAAGCATTTCTGTTATTTATCCTTTAAAAATCGAATGAAAAGCAGTATACGAAGAATCTGGATATTCCAAATGACTTACCATAACTATCGATATAAAAAGCCAAAAAGTTCAAGAAGTTTATGGATTAGAAAAATTAAATTTTTTGTCTTCAATGTATGAAACAGAAACGAATTTTGATAAAATTTTAGAAATTGCAACAAAAGGATGAAGAAATAATCCTACAGTTTATAAAACTTGAGAAAATAGTGAGATTTCACTTTGAACTCCAGTTTTGGAATATACATACATTTATGATTACAAAGACTGAGTCACAGAAGAATATATTGTTCCAGCCTATATTTTCCCTATTTTAGATAATCAAAATTATTGACCGTCGAATATTGTGGTTCCTATTTTGCAAGACTTATACAAATAAATATTCTGTTCTTAATAACTTTCATAAATTATATTTAATAATATAAATACAATCGAATTTTCAAATATTTGTGTTTATATTAGCTTTGTAGTAGAATAAAAACATTATTAGTTTTTAATTTTTAAGTATGTCTCCAACACTAGTTACTCCAAATACTAGGAAGAATGATACAGATACTATTGAAAAATCTCCAAGCATAGCTGAATTGTCTAAAATTATTAGAAGTTCTAGAGATTTGGTGGATAAAGCGTTGATCAAAAAACAACATGAACAACAGGAATATTATAAACAAATAATCTCTAAGCTTGCAAAATTACAAGAGAAGAAAGAAAAAATTGACGAACTTTTACAAGAAGCTAAAAATGTATTAAAAGATATTAATTTTAAATTAGGACTTAATACAATTTATTATGTTGGATTAGATAAAAAATCTGAAAAAATTAAAACAACTATATTAGTTCTAGAAAATCAAAAAAGAGAAATTGAATCTCAAATTTCAATTATTCACAATTCCAGAGATATTAAAATAATTGCTGAAACATTTGAGGAACAAGAATTTCTGAAACTCACACCACAAATCGATCAACTTGTAATAGAAATAAAAAAATCGGCTTCTTGAAGAAAAAAACTATGGGAAAAACAACTAGGTATTGTTTATTGAGTTTTAGATCAGGTTAGGAAAATCATAATTCAAGCTGAAAAAGATGCTTCTAAAAAATCCAAAATTTATTGAGACTTAGAGGAAATTTTAAAAAATATTAATGATTTGGAACCAAAAGATTTTTTACAGAAAAAGGAAAATAGTTTAGCACCAGAAAATTTATTACAAAGATTTGAATATATAAAAAAACAAATAGGAATATTAGAGCTTACATCAATTATAATTCTCATTTTAACTATTTCTAAATACAAAAACATATTTGTACAATATCTTGAATCGTACCAAAAATTTGAAGAATTAAAACAAATTCCTAAAGATAAAAGCTATTTGAACAGTACCTTGAATGAATATGCATGAATATTTGAAAAAACAAAAAATTCTCAAAGAATAATAGAAAAATTAGGCTATGTGTCTGATTTGCCCTTTAAGTTATCTTATTATCTAGAGAAAAAAATGAGGGAATCTGCCAATATCAAAAAAATAAAAGAAGGCAAAGTCATTTGAAAGTATGATGATTGGACCGAAGCTGTTCAGGATGTTGAAAATTATTTTTTATATAATACATGGCAAGATTTTAGTGAAATTAGCAGTGAAATGACAGGATGAGAAGTTTTTGCTGTTTGAGAAAATTTTTCACCAGAACAATCTAATGTTTGAGAAGATTTCTTATTATCTAAGGAAGATATTTCTGGAATATTTGATCTTTTTTATCCAATACAAGGAATGCTTCTAAATAATAAAGTGGACAAAATGGTATAATGTTAAAATAATTTGAATTTTAAAAAATGCTTCGCGTAGCGAAGCATTTTTTTAATCAACCAAAACATCAGAAAAATCATCTTTCTTTCAATCTTTCAAATATTCATGAATTGCATTTCTAACTGCAAGAAGTCCAAGCACAGAAGCATTTCTTCTGCGAGGAGTCACTTTTCCAATAAGTTCTTCTGTAAAATTGGAATCAAGAACTAGGATCTCATCCAAAGTCATTCAAATTACAGCTTCCCCAAGAGCACTTGCTCCAGCCGTAGTTATCACAGTTGTGTCTCATTCAAAAGAAAAATCCTTAATTAAATTATCCTCAATTTTCAAATAAATATCCAAACTATCTCCACAAACACGATTCTCCTCAAAGTGTTTTATCGTAGCGTCCTCCATAGCAAACCTATTTGGCGGATTTTTTGAATATGCAATTATTGTTTCGTTATAAAGTGATGACATCCGTATTTCTAATATAAAAATTAAATTGTCATTCCTGTACCCTCTGGGGCATAAACTATGGCAGGAATCTTCAGTTTATTGCACTCTGCACCTCTTTAAATTTGTCATTCCTGTGAAGACAGGAATCTTCAGTTTATTGTAGCTCTTCGCTCAAATCATTCCGATAAATATTCTTTTCATTTATCAACTTATCTTTCCATTCCCTTTTCCATTTTTTAAGTTGTTTTTCTCTTATTATAGCAGCTTCCATTGAGTCATGTCATTCATAGTAAACAAGTTTATACAAATTAAACTCTTTACTAAATCAATCAAATATTTTATTTTTATGTTCATATATTCTTTTGGGTAAATTTGAAGTAACTCAAATATATAGGACTGTGTTATTTTTATTTGTGATTATATAGACATATCAATTTTTCATAAATTTTTTCAGAACAATAAACGGTAGATTCCTGTCTTCACAGGAATGACGAATCTTAATTTATTTTTAATAATACTTGTTTGTTACATTATTAGTACTAACCTTAGCTTCAATAAGCTTATATGAATGTCTCCTTTGGGCTGTGTAGGAATGACAGTCTTATCTATTTAAAAGCTCATCCAAAGCTATAAAAAACTTATCGATATCTTCTTTGTCGTTGTAAATATAGAGACTCACTCTACATGTCGCAGTTTTTGGGTATTCGGTCATAAAAGGCTCGGCACAATGATGTCATGCTCTTACGCAAATATTGTGTTCAGACATAAAATCAGAAACATCTCATTGATTCATTCACTTGATTTTTATAGAAAAAACTCCAACTCTATTTTTTTCATCTTTTGGTCAAATTAGCTCAATTTTATCTTCATATTTCTTAAATTTTTCTAGAAAATAGGCTACGAGTTCATTTTCGTGATTTGTAAGAGTCTCGTATCCACCTATTGATTCTATAAATTCAAGAGCTTTAAGTAAACTTACGGCTCAATTCAAGTTTGGTGTTCACATTTCAAATTTGCTTGGGAGTCATGCATCCTGAAAACTATCTTTTTTTACCCAGTTAATCGATCATCATCCAGAAAAAGATGGTCTTAATTCTTTTAACAATTCTTTTTTTCCATAAAGAACTCCAATTCATCATTCTGCCATTATCTTGTGTCATGTAAAAACTAAATAATCACAATCAAGAGCCTGTACATCTACTTTAAAATGCTGAATTGCCTGACTTGCATCAATTACAAAAAGTGGTCTATTTTTCATTTTTTTCAATATTTCATTCACTTTTGGAAGATCAAAAATTGTACCAGTAACATTGGATACATAAGCAAAAGAAACAATTTTTACCTTGTCATCAAGTTTTTTCTTAAAATCTTCAAAATCAATCTCATAATTGTCATCAAGCATCACAAAATCAAGTTCAATTCAAATCTCTTCTTTGAGAATAAGCCAAGGCACAACATTAGCATGATGTTCGGAAATAAGTACAAGAACTTTATCTCATTTAACAAGTTGTTTTGAACGAGCAAGACTTGTAGCAAGTAAATTCATCGCATAAGTCGCATTGTAAGTATAACTTATTTCAACCCGAGAATTCGCATTTATAAAATCAGCAACTTTCTTTTTTGAATCTTCATAAAGAAGCTCTGATCTCTCGGACAAATCATAGGAACCGCGGTGAATATTCGCATAATCATTTTCAAGATATTGTTTTACTCAATCTATAACATAACCAGGTTTTTGTGCACTGGCTCAACTATCAAAAAAAACAAGTCATGGATTATTCGCAAATATTGGAAAGTATTTTTTAAAATTCTGCATAATATTAAGTATTATTAATTTAAATATGTATTTATTTTTCAGTCTTCTTTGGAAGCTAACGTTTCTCATTGTATTTAATATTGCAATATTTTCAATAAGATTTTTTTTCATGGAAATTTTCTATGCAAAAATACAGGTTTAATTTTAAACCTGTATTTAATATTTTTAAGTCTTTAACTTTATTATAAATTATTCAGTAGTAACTCAATCAAATTCAGCTTCATTATCTTCAGCTTCTTCTTTTGTTTTACGGATTATTCAATCTTTGTGGTGAGCAGGAGAATAAATAGTATAAAGTTTCAAATATTCAGTATTTGAGGTATTAATAATATTATGTTGTGCTCCTGATGGCACGATTATAACTGTTCCATCACCAATCGGATATTCATTTCAATCAATAATAGCTTTTCATTGCCCTTTTTCAAAACGGAAAAACTGGTCATTATCTGGATGAACTTCCATTCCAATATCTTCTCTTGGAGCAAGACTCATAAGCACCAATTGACAATGTTTTGCTGTGTAAAGTACTTTACGAAAATTATTATTTTCCAAAGTAGCTTTTTCTATGTTTGTTGTAAATCATTTCATAGTTTTATTAGTTAGATAATAAATCATTGTCATTATATGGTTTAGTGGATTGATTGCAATTGTTTTGTTTGGAGAAAATGCAACCACATTTCATAAAATATGAATTAATTCACTTTAACATAATGCAAATATTCAAAAACTTTATTTTCTTTATGAATTCTATTTTCTGTTTTATCTGCTTTAAATCTTTTATATTCTTTTTTTATAACTCAATAATTTCATCTTTTTGACATTATTTCTTCTATTTCATTCATAGTCATAAGTCATTCATTATTATAGCTGAGAAAAATATATTTTGCATCAATATTTTGGATTAAATCATCAAATGATTTCAAAACTTCAGATTTTTTACAATAGCTTGATTTTTGTTTTGAATAATCTCTTAATCCTGTTTTACCTGCAATTTTTGGATTATCATATTTTGCAATTGTTTCAAGAAGATGATAATTCGCACTATATTGTCTTTCATTATATGGTGGATCGAGATAGACCACATCGTGAGTTGTATTTTTTATAAGAATATTTATATCTTCATTATAAACACTATGATCATGATCATTAAGAAAATAATTTGCAGGTTTTAAAACCAAAGGTTTTAAGGCTGATTTTTTTAATTGCTTTAAAAAAGCTCAATACACACTTGTGGTATTTGCAACTTTATCAACAGATTCTAGTAATGAAGCTTTTAAGAAAAAGTACTCATTTTCATTTATTTTATTTCTTTTTTTCCATTCTTCTATTTTTTGTCTTATAGCATCACATTTCAAAGCATTTTCATCAGAGAAATACATTCTTTCAAATTCTTTTCCTACAGTTCCTCAAACAGAATAATTCTTGTATATAAATCATTTTTTTCAAGGCAAATCATCCAAATATTTACAAACAATTTCTTTATAATTATTTATATCTCAAACAAATAAATCAATAACTTCGTCACGGATTCCAGCAAAATACAAGTCTGTATGATTTCAAATATAATTTTTATTCAAAACATAACTATAATATTGTAAGTCATTGGCTATAACTTTGTGTCATTTTTCTTTGAAATATCTT
>JAQUZJ010000010.1:0-11075 GCA_028691375.1 Candidatus Altimarinota bacterium
TTAAGAATTTTTACTATAAAGATAGTTTGGTTTCTTCTCATTCTTGAAGCGTGAGTACAACTAAAATAAAAGCTAGTGTAGATTGAGATGCTAGTCATTATAAGGAACAGTTGGTTGAAGTGATAGAAATGTGGACAACTTGACCAAAGATTTATTATAATAATGTATGAGTTAAATCCATTCAATTTAATAACATAGCTGAAAATTCGTTAATGATGGCAAATCCAACTCCCATAACTTGAATTTGAAGTTTATGATACTATGAAATAGATAATTCATCCAATCCTTTTAATAAATTAAAATCTTTTATTTCCCCACAAGCAAATGCAAAAGAATATATATTTGATGTAACAAATTGATGATTAAAAACTTATAAATATGTAACTATAAGTGATATAGGAAACTTAGATCCTAATATGATAAAAAGTTCGTGAACAGAAATTAATCCTTTTGAATATAATATAATAAAATCTGCTGATTCTAGTGCTCTCTCTATTTATACAAATACCTGAGGTCAAAATGCTATATTCATGAATGAATATACGTTAAGTTGAATAAGTAATCCTATTGAAGAAATTAAACATATAAGTTATTGATTTTCTACAGGTAATGGTAATACTATTGCTTTACGGAATACTAATACTAATTCTTGGGATTCTGTTTGAAGTAATGAGGATAATAGATTAACAGGAATACCTATTTTATCTAAAATCACTTCAAATATATTTAACTATATAGATTGAGATAAAATATATGTATTATCTTACAATCAAGAAAAATCTAATAATACAAATAATATTTCTACGGCAGTTGATAATGTAAAATTAAAATTATATGACAATTTAAAATCTGAAATAACAAATGCTGTAATACAATCAGATCCTTCTTTATGAGCAGATATTTACATAAATTATGTTATAAAGGATTTTGATGCAGATAAAATAAAAATTAAATTAGAGTATTCTACAAATTCTGGTTCTGCACGGAATACATGAGCAATACAAGAAATTGACACAACATGAAAAACCAATAATTATAATAACGATTACAGACAAATTGATGTTCCTAGCAATGAAACATGATTAGATTCTACCATTGTATGGAGAACCTTAACAGATTTGCCTTATATAGACTGAGAACCCGTTATAATAAAACTTACTCCTTATGATTGAAAAACTATTTGAGATTCTGTTATTATTTGAAGCATAAATCTAGATAATAATAATGAATGGGAAGCTAATTCTTCTCCAGTAATTGTTGCTAGTTGAGATGCTGACCAAATTATTTTAAAGAAACCCGTAGAGTTTAATGATGACTGAAATGTTGCTATTATTATGGCTAGTGTTATAGATATTTATGAAAATCCTATTGTTTGAGACTCAAATCATTTACTATTCTATGATAGCTGATCTACTTTTTCATGATCTCAAATTAATGATAACAATGACTGAAACTATTTTATAGAATATCCGATTTGAATTATGGGAGCTGATATAAATCTTTATAATTACAATTTGTCCGATGTTATAAATAATAGAAAATTACTACTATCTTGAAAAACTATACCAAATTGAGTATTAGATATTTATTTAAATTGAGAAAAATTAACAAAAGATTGATGATCTGTAATTACAGATGCAAAATGAAATTTTGTAGCTTGAGCTGATAAAATAATGTGATATTGAAAAAATAAATTAAAACTTACTGTTTTTCCATCTTGATGATGAATATCTTCTAATACTGTAACTATATCAGTTGAACATCTTCAAATAGCCGACCCCATAAAATGAAAAGACAGTGTAAATTTACAAGCTTGATGAGTTTCTTGAGAAAAAATCTATGACCTGGAAGTTAAATCTGATTTAACTACTCCTAAAATTATAAGATACAATGATAGTGACATATATCCTACAGAATATCCTACCATCTTATGAACCACTGCTCCTTCCAAAAAATTGAATATAACTAATTCTTCTTGAGAAGATGTTTGAACAGCATTTAGTGATCAATATGGTATATTCAAATATACTTTCCCAAATTCTCTTAGCTGAAGCAATAGTCTCATATTTACTATAGACGGCGAGGCAAAAAGCGTAAGTACAGATTTTAATATAGACAAAAATTATAATGAAAGATCCTTTGTAATTGATAACATTAATGATAATGAAACTTATACACTAGATAAACTTATGCTAGCTTGATTTGGTAAAAAAGATTCTGTTGTAGAAATAAGAGATGCTGTTTCAGATCAATTAATAAACAACTTTATAATAGATTCTCATGGAAGATTTGAGTATGTTCTCTATAATTATTCTCTAAAATCTTGACTAAATAAACTGAAATTTGTAAACAAAAATATTTCTTGAGATGAAATAGTCTATAAAAATATATACTATGATCCAAATATAAATTGTGAAATACAATATTGTGATATATGAATATTATCCTCAAGTTTGAGTTTTAAAAATAACATTATAATAAGATGATATTCAAAAACAACTGAATTGAATAAGTCAGCAATATATGTCTATTCTAGAAAATGAGATGACAATGAAAATAAACAAAAATTAATAGGAGTAATACACACCTACACCGACTGATTATTTGTATTTGAAAGTTTTAGCCCTATAGAATGAAGCAATGATGCCATAATAACCCTAATTAGATCAGACAATAATTATAAGAAGGATATTTATATATGAGAAAACAGCAGAAATCGTATATATTCCACAAACATATTTTCTTGAAAAACTCCAGAAACTGATTATACTGAGCTGAAATGATTTGATTATTTTGGTAAAGGTAACAATATTGAAATATCTTACAAATCCTTAAATCTTGGTCTAATTTCAAATATAGATTATTCTTGATTTAATTCAATTTCTCTACCTTTAGACTCAAAATGATATTTTGAATGAGACATTCCTTTGATTTGAACTTGAACATTTGTAGTTAGGCTAAAAAATCAAAGCAACCAAACAAACACTTTTATAATTAATAAAAATTAATGTATAGTTCTGCCAGTTTTCATAAAAAAAAATGATTTACTATAGTTGAAATTGTTATATGTGTACTTATACTATGAATAGTTTTTGTATGAATTTTAAGAGCTTTTAAAGAAACATTTTCAGTGCTTAGCTATATAAATGAAAGTATGGCTTGAACTTATTTTCTAAGAAATGGTGTAGAAGATATTGTTTCTGTAAGAAATGATTTTGTTAATGAATATTGAGAAAATTGATGGGATGAGTTTGTTAAAAAATACTGATCTTGAACTTTTGTATTAAATGCTACTAGTGGCGGTTTATTATCATTAAGCTGAATTGTTGATTTACCTCAAAATTATGAATGACCCATAAATAAATTATGAGAAAAAATCAAAAAAAAGGAATGAGTTTATTTTTTTAGAAAAGTTACAATTTCCCATGATCCTTTGAGTTTTTATTTGGAAAATATAACAAGAAATAGTACGTGAGATCTTATATTAAACTTTTCTAAAGATATTTACAATGAACCAAATTTTTTTATTTCCTCTCCATTGGAAAATGAAAATTGAGGGAAAATTGAATTAGATTCACAATTATCTTGAAATTTTTATGACATAGATTGAATATCTTCCAGCAATCCTTCTTCTTTATCAAATATAAATAAAAATCTGAAATATTCTAAAATATTTGATTATCAGAGCTGAGATGCTTCTGATTGAAAACAATTTATAGTACACAAAAACAAGGATTTGTCTCCTATAAATCAATCTTGAAATGAATTTATTTTTGAATTTGATACTAATGGTAGTATAAGTTCTTGAAGTACCGCGATAAATATTTGAAGTTGAGCAACTAAAGATAGTTTATTTTATAAATTATGCCAACAAATAGATAGACTTGATTTTGTTGATTGTAGGATTAACAAAATGTTATATGAAAATATTTATACTAAAATTGTCTGAATAAATAAAGAATTTTCAGATATAAATTTTTGAAGTTGATTTGTTTTTAGTTTCTCTTGAACCAAACAATTAAATATAAATCTTTGATCATGAAATAATATTTTTGATTATAATACTACTCAATATTTAAATCCCTCTTATCTACTGAGGTCTATTAATAATTCTAATAAATTTGCTTTAAAAGATGACAAATCTGATGTGACATCATGAAAATGAGTAAAAATACCAAGCAAACCGAGTTCGGGAGATAATTCAGAATTTTGACAGCCCTCAATTTTAAACATTAAAATAGATATATTTTTGTATGATTGAGATAAATTTGTAGAAGAAAATAGTATTAATTTTAAAGTTTGAGATATTTATCGTGATAATTTTAATACAAACAAAAACTTATGAAATTAAAAAAGGGTTTTACATTGGTAGAATTAATTGTAACAATAGCAATGTCATCCATTGTTCTTGTGGCAATTAGTTTAATTTTTCCCAATGTTCTAAAATTGTTTCAAGAGCAAAAACAAATCTTAGATTTTCAAAAGAAATCTGTTATTGATAATACTTACCTTTTTGATAAAATTACTAATTCTGAAAGGCTTATTTATAAAAACTCTTCTATGGATTTTTCTCCAAAAAATTCTTTTTCTATGTTTTTAAACACTTTTAATAAAATTAATTTACCAATATTTACTGTTTCTTTATTTGATAATGGTTGAAATATATTTTCAAATTCCGCTCAAAAAGATATAAAAATCTGAGTAAAAGAAAATATAGCTTATTCTAGTTTTATAAAAATTTGAACTGGTGTTTATTTTACAGAACCATGAAAACATACTATAAAAAAAATGGATGTAAATTGAAATAATATAGTAACGGTTTTCTGACAAAATTGAACTAGTTGATTTGATAATTCTTGAAGTGGGATATTTAATACCCCTACTTGATTGACTTATGATTCAACAAATAATATACTTTATGTGGCAGATAGCTGAAATTCTTCTATTCGTTCTATAGATTTATGAACATCCACAATATTGACTTATGCATGAATTCCCTGAGAAATTTGATATAATCAATGAGAAAATAATTTAAGTTGAACAATTTTATCACAAGTAAAATTAAATTACCCTACATGATTGGCTTTTAGTTGAACAAGTCTTTATATATCGGATACTTTTAATAATAGAATAAGAAAAACTATTTGAGGCAAAATGTATACAATACTTTGAAATGATAATTTTTGATTTAATTGAGACTTTCTTGATTTTTCTTGAGCTTATATAAATTATCCAGTTTGAATAAAAGCTTTTTCTTCTTGAGTTATTTTTGCAGATTGTGTCAATTGAAAAGTTAGGTATCTTGATGAAAATAGTTGAAATTTACAAACTTTTGTATGAGTAAGTTTATCAAAAAACGCAAATAATTATTCTCTTGATAGATATATAAAATTGGACTTTACAACAGAAGTACAAATATTGGGAAATAATATATATTTTAATGATTTTAAAAATTGAATTATATATAAAATAGTGACATGATTGGACTGAATTTTTTGAACAAATGATGATGAAGTTTCAAAAATCTTATGAGATTTTAATAACAATTTATTATTAAATTGAGATTTTGAAAAAGAATTGTCAAGTGAGCCATTAATATATTCTTCTGCGGAATCTTTTTACAAAACGCAAAATGAGAGTGCTACTCCTAAATCATGAAACTATTATTTTGGAGCAAATACAGAATGACTTTATTCTTCTTGAATATTGCTTTTTACGTGAAATCCTAATGATTGAGATACTTTAAATATAGGCGGATATAGCTATGAATTTGATGATTGAACCCTGTCTTACTGAAGCTGAAAGATAGTTATCCCATTATGATCTACATTAAATGACACTCTCTTTAATTTTAAAACAGAATTATCTCAAAATAATAGTATAAATTATATATTTACGTGAACGACCTTTTCTATAAAAAATAAGGTGGTCGGGGCCTCAAGCGTAACTTTTTCTTGAGCTTCTTCTAAAATCACCCTAGATCCATCTTCATGAAAACTTGAATGATGATTAGATTTTTGAATTTGAACACAAGAATTTTACTTTGATAAAAATCTCTTGGCTGATGAAAAATACGAATTATCATTTTATGCGTCCTCTTATTCATGAGTAAGTACAGATATAATGGATCCCCTTATTGAAGTTAGCTTCTGAACTTGATTATTAGAACAAAAAATAACAAATTTATCCAAAATATGGTCATCTCATAGATTTTTATTTAAAGGTCTGTGATGATCTTGACAAAGAATTAAATTTAAAATTAAAAATTGAAATAAAGTTTATTTTGATAATGTTATTCTAACATCATTATGAACAAGAGAAATAGAAGATGATATAAAAACATTCAGAATAGATATATTACCATGATTTTTTTTGGATGATTCTAATAAATTTTTTGTCACTGATTTTAATAATAGTAAACTAAAATTTATTGATATTAGTTCCAATTCAATTTCAAAACTAAGTAGTTTCAGCATTTTTGATGTTAAAACTTTTTCTTTGAATGCCAAAGAAGATTATATTTGAAATTCTTTATATGATTCATTAAAATTTCGTGTCAAAAATTATACTGATATTTTATCTTCAAAAATAGAATATTTCTTGTGATATAAGGATAATATATTAAAATTAACAGCAAATATTAAAAGTAAATATTAGAACATGAAAAAACAATATAATAAAACATGAAGTATTTTAATCTATACATTAATTATAGTTGGAATTGTTTTAACTGTATTTTCTTTTATAGCATCACAAGCTTTTAATAATTTATGATCATTAAGCGCTATTAAAAAATCATTTAATTTGTATGTTTCTTCAATAGGTAATTACGAAGAAAAAATTGTAGACTATCTTGATGATCCCATATACAATAAAAATTTTAATGACACCTATTCAATATCTATTAGCCGTTATAAAAAATTTATAGAATGATTTACAAATAAAGATTATATCTATATTTTAGGCCTAACTGACTCTGACAACGAATACAGTAATTCTTTAAAATCTTTAAAATATTTAGATCTTTTTTGGAATGAAAAAGACTTAAATAAAAATAATTTATGTGATTTGGATGCCTCTCTTCTAAAATGGCCTAAATCAAATGATTTTTTTCTTTTAAATAAAAAAAATTTATTGGAAGGTAAAACTAATTATAACTTGGTGAGCTCCTACTTTAAAAATAGCGCTACCATAGAAGTGTTTTTTAGTACCTGAGTCATAAAATCTTCAGGTAGTGATTTGGATAAAGATGATTTTAATATTTCTTCTTGATCCATAGTGTCAATAACCTGAAGCATAGATAAACAATATTTCACTCTGAATTTAAGTTGAAGTTTTTCTGATAAATTAATGGAATGTAATGAACAATGTTTATCTATTTCAGTAAAGGAGGGCTGGGTTAAAACTGCTTATTGAGGTAATACCTTAAATTCAGAAACTATACCAATAAGAAAAAATTTATTAAAATACTTAAACAGGTTTAGAATAACAGATTCATTATCTTTTCTTAATACAAAAGAAAATAATTTTTTTATTTTTTTAAAGAGTAATAATTTTTGTTTTTTTTGACTTGAATGATTTGACAAAAACAATACTATAATCTACATACCCGATACCAATGCCGAATGAAAAATAAATTTGTATGATCAAAAAAATCCACTTATAAACAAACAAAAAACATTTATCAAAAATTTTTATCTTTGAAATTCTTCATACCTTTCAAATTATTTGTATAAATTATACTAATATGTATTTTCTTTCAAAAAAAAAGAGCTGATTTACATTAATCGAACTTATAGTAGTCATCGGCATATTAGTTATTTTAATATGATTTTCTGCTAATTTTTATTCTAGGACGAGTAAAAAACAAAGTTTTGAAATTGCTCTTGAAAATATTTATTCCAATATAGATAACAAAAAAATAGAAACCGTAATTTCTAATAATAAAATTTCAAAGATTTTTTTCAATAAAAATTTTAATTGGTGATACTACTACTATACGGAAAATGCTTTGGATAGCACGGATATAGTTTTATGATTTTCTTCTTGAAGCATAGACAAAGATACTATAATTCCTCATTTTTCTGTGAGTTGAGACAGTTTAACAGGATCCTTAAGTCTAGATTTGGTTAAAGAAGAAATATCTTGAGACAAAAAAAGTTTTCCCATAAACATAAATAATTGAATCATCACTACTGACACAAGTGATTTTCTGAATATAGTTTTATCTGATTTGGATAAATATACATTCTATCTACAAAGTAATGGCAATAATAGAAGTTGAAAAATTAGTTTTTCATTGAATTGAAAAAATTCTTCAATATATCTAAACATAATAGAAGCTAAAGATTTTCAAAATAATTCTTCGAAATATGATGGCATGGAAATTTCTTTTACAAACAAATGAAAAAAAACTTATACAGGCATATTAGGCAATAAATCTTACTTGATATCCAGTTTCAAACTTATTTACAACGATTCTCAAAATGATTCTTATTATATAAACTTAAACTAGCATTTTTTTCTATTATTCCCCTTTTCCAAAAACTTTCATTTAAAGTAAGACTATTCTTTTGGGCTCTGGATTATTAGTTCCGCTACACTTTCTCGAAATAACAAACATTTTTTAGCAGACTTTGGATTACTACGATTTTTTTAATCCCACTAAGCTAGACACAATAACGATTGTCTTATATTTTTCTAATCGGTGCAATCTTTAAGCTCATTTTCTTCACTCCAAATCACTCAAAAACAATTTGCCCCAAATCTCCGTCGATACTAATTATTGTTCAATTTCCAAATTGAGGATGAGAAACTTTATCAAGCATTTTAAAATCAGAAACATTATTACTAACGGTTTCTTTCTTTGGTGTTGAACTTGGTAGTGAAGAGCCAAAAGAGAATCATGAACCTGAAGAGCCTTTCAGACTGCTAAAAATAAAATCTTGTTTGCTTGGTTTGGTTGAGCCAATTTCGTTTTTGAATTCGGTTGGGATTTCTCTAAGGAATCTGGATTGTGGGTTGGATGAGTAGTTTCAAAAATAGTATCTCTCGTGAGCGCGGGTTATGTAGAGGTTGTTTTTTGCTCTTGTTATTGCGACGTACATAAGTCTTCTTTCTTCTTCCATTTCTTTTGGTTCCTCTAGACTTCTTGAATGTGGAAAAAGTCATTCTTCGCACCCAGCAATTATTACATTCTCAAATTCTAGTCATTTTGACATATGTACAGTCATAAGAAGAACTCATTTTGATCCGGAATTATCTCGGTCTTGGTCGGTCAAAAGTGCTATTTCTTCAAGAAACATTTGTAGTCACTCAGAATAATCTAATCCGTCATATCTTGACGCCATATTTTCAAATTCTTCAAGATTTTCAATTTTTGTGTCAAAATCTCCTTTTGTGTAGCTGTTTTTGAGATAGTCGATATAATTGATTGATTCAATAACATAATTAATCAATTTATTCGGCGAATTTTCTCCAGCAAAACTACAAAGCTCAAGATAAAGTTTGTAAAAATTATTCATGCTATTTCTGGCTTGCGGTCAGATTTCGCTGATTTCTTGGACATTTTCAAGAACTTCGAGCATTTGCAAAGAATAATTTGAAGCATAATGTTCAAGAATTTCGACACTTTTGTCTCAGATTTTACGAGATGGAATATTGATAGCCCTTTTGAGACTCAGATTATCAAATTTGTTAGCAATGATCCTTAGATAAGCCAAAATATCTTTTACTTCTTTTCTTTCATAAAACTTGATTCATCCGTAAATTGTGTATGGAATTCATCTTCTGATCAATCCTTCTTCTATGGCTCTGGATTGCCCATTTGTTCTATAAAGAATTGCCCAATTTTCATAGTTGCCTTTGTCTGAAATTAGCGAGGCAATTTCTGCTGCTTCGTCTTTTTCGTCGACAGTTTCAATAACTTTGATTTTTTCTCCGGTTTCATTATCTGTCCAGAGCGTTTTATCGAGCGCTTCTTTGTTGTGTTTGATGACAGTATTTGCAGCGTTGATAATGTTTTTTGTGGAACGATAATTTTGCTCAAGTTTGATAGTGCGGGCTTCTGGATAATCTTTTTCAAAGTGCAAAATATTTTTGATATTTGCTCATCTCCAAGAATAAATCCCTTGCCAATCATCTCAAACTACGCAAAGGTTTCTAGTTTTTGAACTCAGGATTTTGACAATCTGATATTGAATTTCGTTGGTATCCTGGTATTCATCGACCAAAAAATATTCATATTTATTTTGAAAAATTTCTAGAACTTCCTTGTTGTGAAGCAATTCTAAGGTTTTGATTAAAATATCATCAAAATCCATCGCATTGCTTTGTTTCATTCTTTTTTCGTATTCAGTATAAATTTCATAGATTTTTTCTTTGATAAAACTATCAACATAATTGGAGTAAAGACTTGCTGTGATGCCGTTATTTTTGGAATGGCTGATTTCATACATTACAATTTTTGGTGTGATATTTTCATTATCGATATTTTTGTCATGGATAATTCATTTGACAAGTTTTGATTTGTCATCCTCATCATAGATAACAAAATTCTTTTCGTAACCGATTCTATCCGCAAAAAATCTCAAAAAATAAACCCCCGCGGAATGAAAAGTTCCAACCAAAGGCAATCATTTGTTTCTAAATGGATTGATATTTTCGGCTTCAACTCCAAGTTTTTCACCGATCCTCTTCCTCATCTCCGCAGCCGCCTTATTCGTAAAAGTAACCGCCAAAATAGAATCTGGTCTTATCCCCGAATCTTTGACCATATGAGCAATTCTCTCAGTCAAAGTATGAGTTTTACCAGATCCAGCTCCTGCGATTATGAGGAGAGGTCATGTGATGTTAGCCACGGCTTCTTGTTGTTTTGGGTTGAGCATTATTATGTTTTTAATTTTCTAAAAAATTTTTGTCGAGTTCCCATTTTTGTGGATTTTCAGATATGTATTTTCTGATTTTAAATAATTCTTGTTCATTCCTAATTATTCTATCATGATAATTTTGTTGCCAAGAAAACGGTTGTAGAGACGGTTGCGGTTGTAGAGACGCATTGCAATGCGTCTCTACGG
>JAQUZJ010000010.1:11175-25123 GCA_028691375.1 Candidatus Altimarinota bacterium
TCCTCATTATTCAAAAAAATAATTACATGGACATGATTTGGCATAATTACAAATTCATCAATTATCACATTTTTTCTTATTTTCTCTGTTGCCAAGATCTCTTCTTCTACAATTTGTCCTATATCATTCAAAATAATTTCTCAATTAACAATTTCTCAAAACACATTTTCTCTATTATTTGCACAAATAGTTACAAAATATGCTCAAGATGAAGAATAATCAAAGTTACTTAATCTGTTTGATTGTATTCTAAATTTATTTTTAAATTTTTCTGTATTCATAATTTTTTTAAAACGAACAAATTAAACTTTCTTTTATTCTCTTAATCTCCTACTCAATAAATCCATTCTTCTGAAAATCTACCATTTCTTTGTAAACTGGACTTTTTTGATAAAGTTCTTTGTGGCTTCAGGTTCAGATGAGTTCTCCTTCTTCGAATAAAAATATCCTGTCGGCGCTCTTGATAGTCGAGAGTCTGTGGGCAATAACAATGGAAGTTCTGTCTTTCATAATTTCTTCCAGTGCTTCCTGAATTAAGTGTTCTGTCATTGAATCAAGTGAACTTGTAGCTTCGTCAAGAATAAGTATTTCGGGATCTTTAAGTATCACTCTGGCTATGGCAAGTCTTTGTTTTTCTCATCCTGAAAGCTTAAGTCATCTTTCTCAAACCTCGGTTTCAAATCAATTTTCTAGGCTATCTATAAAATCAAGAATTTTTGCTTTTTTGCAAGCTGCCCTAATTTCTTCCTCGGTTACCCCGTCTTTTACGTATTCGAGATTATGTCTGATAGTTCAGTTAAAAAGCGTAGTTTCTTGAAAAACTATTGCCATTTTTGATCTATAACTTTCTAGCGTAAAATCCTTGATATTTGTGCCATCAATAAGTATTTGTCACATATTATTTTCCAAATCATAAAATCTCGTGAGAAGTTTTGTAATTGTAGATTTTCCTGATCCAGTATGTCCTACAAGAGCAACTTTTTCTCATTTTTTGATTTCTAAATTCATGTTTTTAAGCACAATTCTCGTATTTTCTGGGTAAGAAAAGTTGATTTCAGAAAATTCAATTTTTTCTTTTATTCATGAAAAAACAATAGTTCCTTCGTCGGTTTCTTTTGGTTCTTCTAAAACTTTTTGGGATTTATAATAATTAGAAAGATTTTTTATTATTCACTGATAAGCATTCAAAAGTTGTTGTAATGGATAAAAAATCCTATTACTTATACCAGTGAACAAAAACAAATCTCAAAGCGAAATTCTACCTAAAGTTAAAAATTTTACTCAGATTGCGAAAACTATGATTTTTGAAGAAAGAACAAGAAGTTGATTTATACAGGATAACTGTATCCAGTTTACTTTTACACTATTTTGGAATTTTATAGCATCATCAGAAAAGCTTTTTTCTAATTCAATTTCTTTTTCTTCACGCAAAAACATCTTAATTATAAAAATATTTTCGAGCGCATTAGAAAAACGAGAATAAAAAGTTTCCCACTTCCTATTTGCTTTTCTTTGTTTTTCATAGGCAATGCTTCAAATTTTAATCACTAAGAAAATTCAAAACGGAACAAGTATAACTGAATAAAGTGTCATTTCTGGGTTTACATATAATCATATCGCCATAAGAAAAATGAAACTTATAGCTTGTGGCAAAATTGTATCAAAAAAGTAATATCAAACTTCCCATATAGCTTCAGCTCATCTATCATAAATTTTTTGTTGTTCTCAAGCTCCAACAGAAACATGTCTATCTATTTTGAGTTTCAAAAAATTCAATCAAAGCTTATTTATGTAAGTTTCCCAATCTTTTGAAATAATAGTCTGGTGAATTTGCGTATAAATTGCCCCAAGTGTAATTCAAGCCAATGTAAAAGTTCACCACAAAAAAATCAAAAAATATATTTCTTTTATCGATTCTTGTGAATTTGTTCATGTTTTTATAAAATTGCCTAAAGCATCAATAATCAACTTTTGAAAATATGGCTCTGAGTTAATGAAAAATAGGTTTATCAAAACCAGTGGGAAAAGGATTAAAAAATATTTTTTAGCTACTTTTAATTCTTTAATTATAGACATTAATAATTTCAATTTTGAAATTTCCAATTTTTCTTCTTTTTGCATTTTTGTTCAATTTGGATTTAAAAATAGCTTCTATCCTCTCCAGGCTCTTGCAACATAATCATCACTTGTATTAAAATAATCTCAACTATATCATTTTAAAACCATTCTGTTAACACTTCTTTTAATTTTGAAATTTTCAGAAAATAGAAAATTTATAAATTCCTTGTTTCTTCAATTTATTCTAATAGATTGGGCTTCTTCATCTAAATACTTTGAAAGTTTTACAAGTAATTCTTTGGTAATTTCATTTCTGTTTTCAGATTTATTCACAAATCACCAAACTCTTGCTGAAATTTCTGTTTTTTGAGCAAAAAATCATTTTAAAATTCATTTTTCTATATAAATAACCAATTTTCATTTATTTTCCATTATCTTTTTTAAATCTCCAGAAAAATCAATTCAGGTTTCTTTTGTAAGTTCTCTAATTTCTTTTATCAAATTTTCATCATATTTTTCAACCAAAAAAACATTTTCACCACAAGGTAATTCTGAATAATTTGGAGGAAAATCAAATATAATCGAAGGAAAACAAACTTCAAATCATTTTTTATAATACAAATTTAGAATATTTCATTTTTCTGGCATCATTTCAAGTCATATTGTATTACAATCCTTTTTAAGATATTCCAGACTTTTATCAATAAGTTTTGAGGCAATTCATCTATTTTGATATTCTGGCAAAACACCAATTGGACCAAAATATCATTCTTTTCAAAGATTTTTTGAAAAAATATATCCCACAATTCTGCCATCTTCGATGGCACAAAAACATCAATCCTCATTATACTGAATCATTAATTTTAGATTTTCGAGTGTTCTTCTATTTTTGTGTTCAAAAATCATCTGATCAACTTTAGCTATTTCATCAAAATATTTTTCTTCTATTTGGTGGATTTGCATAATGTTTTACTTATTAAAAAATATCTGAAAAACCGACTCAAAATCTCAGGAATCTCAATTTTTGAGATTCTTTTGTAGTTTTTCTAAAATGGTGAAAATTTTAGTATTTACACAAAATTTTTACAATCTCAAAAAGAGGTGATTTTCACCTCTTTTACTATATTTTTAACATAACAATCATTTTTTCAAAAAAACCTATATTCTGTTCTGCTTCTTCTTCGGTATATTCTTTCAAAAAATCACTTAACATGGCTACATTAACTTTTTCAGACAGAGGAATATCCAAAAGCGAAAAACTCTTTGTATTTAAAAGTATCCTTAAAGAAAAAGGCTTATCTCTAAATTTTCTAATTCAAAAATTTTTAATTGAGTCTATTGGATAAGACATATTTCAAATAACAATTCAATTTTCATTTATTCTAACCTCAAAATAAGGTGGAATTCTGCTTTCTGTTTTAAAATAAAGTAAAGGTAGAATAAGAAAAACAAAGCTCATTGCATATATCTTATACACAAGCCCATAAATTATCAATAACAAAATCACAATTCCAGCTATTATATACCAAGATTTGGATTTTTTTGTTCTAGTGTTAAATGTCCAAAAGAATTCTTTTTCCATTTTTTTATTTGATTAAATTTCATATAACCATTCTCATTAAAAGCCATGAGCTAGCCGAAACAACAAAACCAATAATTCACCGCTTTATAGCATCTTTTCATTTATTTTTTTCAGATGATACTGATCATAGCATGAGTTGAAAAGCTCAATATATAACCATTATCATAAATATCGTAGCAACTATTCAAAGTAAAAAATTAATAATATAAAGTATCATTCCTGGAATATCATCAAAAGTTATGTTTCAAGTTCTTAATTTAATTGTTTTTTCGACATCATCAGCTCCGGAAATTCATCAATAAATTCAAACATCTGCTGCAAAAACCTTATTTGTTAGCAAGAAAATATTTCCAATTAAAGCCAAAAAAAAATTTTTCATGAATATTATTTATTTTTAATTTCGGTGGAATTATAAATTAAAATACAATTATATCAAATTTAATTGAATTTTAACCAATTAAAAATATAATTTTACGATTTATGAAAAAATCTTATCTTAAAAAGATAATATAAGAAACAAGAGTTCAATTTTCTAAAAACCATATTTTTATTGTCTTTTATAAAAGTTTTCACTTATAGTTGTTTGTACTTTCATTACAGATTCTGTGGCTAAGCTCGAGGAAATTCATTGTTTTGGTGCTATTCAAATTTCTAGTAGTATTGTTACTTTTCATTCTTTTGAATTTGGATTTCATATTAGAGGCTCTCATACTATTCAACCTGCCATCGTTGCTGATATATAATATTTTAAATCTTTTATGGTTACAGTATCTGTTGTAAGTATTGTTGGTTTTTTTGGGTCAGTCGTATAAAAACCAAAATAAGAAATTGTTTTAGGATTTTTAAGATCACAAGTATTGTTTTCAATGCCGTTAATTGAAGGGCATAGTTCATAATCATCTACTTTCTTTTTAAATATTCCATAAGTTTTTGATCCTTTTATAAATAGAAAAACATTTCAACTAGAATAATTTATTGATTTTTCAGAGGGGTTGTTATATCTTGCATAGTCTACTCATTTTTCACGTATATCGTTGGCTAATAATTCAGTTATGCTCCTTATATTTTGTTGCAGATATCTATATAATTCTAATTTTTTTGAAACTTGCACTACATTTGAATATATTGAAAAAATTGTCAACATAATAATAGAAAGAATTGTTATTGAAACAATAAGTTCAATAAGAGTAAAACCAAAATATCATTTCGAATTTATTTTAGAGCTTAATACTTTGTTTTGAATTTTGAATTTTGTCATAGACATTAGTTAGAAATTATAAAATTTTTACTCTTTTTTCCAGTTAGAAATTATTGTACTTATAACATATTTATTTAATCATTTTTCCATACTTATGACAACAGAATCTATTTTGTAAGCTTCATTTATTGTAATTTTATTTCATCAGTTTTTTTCATCTTTACTTTCCAAACGACTTATTTTTATGTAAGATTTTAGTTTGGTTGGTTTATTATCAGTGCTTTTGTGAACATATCTTCATTCTCCATCTATATATAAATTTCATTCAAAATCAGATTTATTAATTTTATTTTCTGATTCATCAAAACCTGGCCCAATAATATTGATATTAATAGGGGAATTGATATCTCAATAATTATTTTCTATTATTAAATACAAAGGATTTCTATCGTTTAAAAGCTCTCAGATTTTTCTTGATGTAGTTGGCGTATTTAAATAATCATTTAAATTATCCCAGTTCTGTTCTAATTCTTGGAATTTTAACCAATTTGTGTTGCGAATGTTCTTTATAAACTCAATTTGTTCTCTTGCTATATTGGAAGCTATAACCTGTTCTCTTGTTTTTACGGAGATATTTATAGTAGAACTAACTAAACTAAAAACGCTCAAAATTCCCAATGTAAAAATAACAATTCAGGCCATCAGTTCTATTATAGTGAATCATTTTTTTTTCATTTTTAGTTATTTAGATATAAAAAAAATTTTTGATAAATTTCAGTCTGTCATTCATTTAAATCAGACTGTTATGGTGAGACCAGAGGAAGATAATTCTGTAAAACCTGCTCATGTTTTTTCTAAGATTGATAATTGTCAACTTACAGTCTTAAACATCAACATTATTTTGTCATTGTTTGATCATGGGAAATTTGTAACACTTATATTTTTATCAAGAAAATCTTCTCTCACAATTTCTCAATTTGCATTGTTATTTAAATTTTTTATTTCATAAGGATCTTTCATATCATTTAGTGTTGTTTCGTACGGGTAAGAAACAATAAATATTTTGTTTTTATTAATTCATTTTTCTAGATAAAGTCCTATGTTTGAATTTTTTCAATTTTTGTTTACATATCAACCATAAGCCAAAAATTTTGTTTCATTTATCATTTGATTTAGTTTATTTGCTCAATTTTTAGTGCTTACGACATTTAATTGATAAGAAAAAGGAATATAAACCAAAAGCAATAACAGTGAGATTAGGCTCATAACAATAGTTATTTCAATAAGTGTAAAGGCTTTTTTGTTGAAAAGTGTCATCTTGAGGCTTTATAATTTATTGTTTACAGTTTAAATTTTCTATAAAAAATATCAAATTTTTTTTAAAAGTCAGGATATAAGCCTGACTTTTAGTGTTTTTTTAAAAATTGAGATTGGACATTTGTAAAACGACCGAAAGTATGGCAAGAGCAAACCATAAAACAAATATAGAAGCAATAAGGATTACTATAGGTTCTATCCATTTTATAAAAATTGATAAGCTATTGTCAACCTCTCTAGTATATTGAACAAATAGTTTTTGGAAAATTTTATTTAGAGTAGATGTTTTTTCTCAGGCATTTAACATTTGTATAAAGTCGCTTTTGAAAAATTTGTGTTCTGAATCTATTTCTTCTATACTTTCAGATATTTTTTTTCATGAGGATACTTGGGCTCATATCTCATAAATCAATAATTTATAAACCTCATTATCTGAAGACTCTGCAGTTAATTTTAGTGATTTTATTATATCAATTCATGCTCAAAGAAGTAATCCAAGACTGGATGCTATATTTGATAAGATATAATTTTTATATACTGGTCATATTAGAGGAGTCTTCAATTTTAAATCATCTATGAAATATTTTCCAAAATCACTCATAGTAAAAATTTTAAATGAAATTGCGCCTAAAAATATCAAAAATATGATTAGTCAGAAATTTCAAACAACAAAATTGCTAGTATTAATAAGCGATTGTGTTGCAAAAGGCATATTGGCTCCAACTGTTTCAAATATTGGCTGGAATTTTGGTATTACATAATACATTACTATCGTTATTGCAATCAGTAAAAAACACATTATTATGAAGGGGTATGTTAAAGAAGATTTTACTTTTGTTTTTAATTCTTCTTTTTTTCTTAGATCTTCTGCTAGGCTTAAAAAAGATTTTTGGATTGTTCAAGAATTTTCTCATGCCTCAATTATTGATATTTCTCTTTTATCAAAAATGTTTGGCATTTTTTTCATTGCTAGACTTACCTGATCTCATGAATTTACAAGTAAAAATAGGCCTCCAATTTCTTCTCTTATTTTTGGATTTGATGTTTTCTCAATGAAAGATTCTAGGGCAACAAGAATTGTTACTCAACCTTCCAAAAGATTTGATAAATGTTCATATAATAAAATCTTATCTTTCCAAGATATTTGATATGTAAAATTTATTAGTTTAGAACTTTGGTTATCCATTGGGATTTATTATAGAATAATTCTTATTTTTCTAGATAATACATTCATAAATTTACAGTTGCCTGCATAGAAGATCAGGTATTTTTTGAATCAAAAGGAGCAGAAAAGTCTTTGATTAAAAATCTAGAATTTTCTTTATCATTTACAAGACTTTCTAAAAATATTTTTAATTCTTGCAGATTTTGTGCTTCAAGATTTATTGTAATATTGGCCATGTTTAGAGAATTTGTAAGTTTTTCTCACTTAGTTACATTTAAATTTTTTATTGAAACGTAAGCTCAGATTCATACAAATTGGTTTGTAGAAAATTTGGATTTTGAAAAAATACTTTCTATTATTGCATATTCCTTAAAATCTCAAGCATATTTATCCATAACTCTTTTTTCTTCAGCATTTGTGTCTATTTTTGCCTTTATATCATTATAATTTTTTAGGGTTTGTTCCTTTGTTTTCATTTCTTCTGTAGCAGTGTTTAGAGATTCAGATAAATCTATATTTTTGTAATACAAATCTTTTAAGACAAACCAGCTTAAAATCAGCGATAATATTATAAGTATGTAAGGAAAAAAATATTTCTTTTCTTCACTTATAAATTGTTGTCATTTAAGATAATTTTTATACATAATGTTTTATTTAATATTAATAAATTATTTAATTGTAAATTCTACAGGCATAAAAATCCTATTTTTTTCATCTCAAGATATTGTGGTAATGGGCTCTAGTATAAAAGGACTTTCTTTGTCTTCTCTGGATTTTTTTATAAATCTAGTAATATTAAAAACAGCATCTTTATCATCTCTTCATTCAGCTGAAGCCGTGGTTGTTATTTTTCAATTATTATATGAAAAACCTGCAAAACTTATCAAAGGATTATTTTTAGAAATTCTTTCAAACTCTTGTAAGTACTTTCAAACAGACGATTTTGTTATTTCTAAATCTATAGATTCTTTTGCTTGGGAAACAATATTATAAGCTAAAATATATTTATCATTTTTTAAAACCTCGATTTGTTTTATATAGTTTTCTGTTGTTTCTTTTGCAGAATTTAATTGTCATTCTTTTGCGCTGTTTGATATAAATAAAACTGTGCTTAAAACTACTATAGTGACTATTAAAAAAATAGAAAAGAAGGTAAAAACTTTTTGTTTAACACTCATTTTTTCTAAAGTTCATTTAATTTTTTCTTGCATATTTTTTAAATTAGTGATAATTCATTCAGATGAATCCTAACATAAATTAAAATCTAATGCAATAATCTATGGCTTGTAAAAAGAAAATAGAGCTTGAAAATTTGAAAGATTTGGTTCTAAATATAAAAAATTGAGATAAAATATTTTTGTATGGCACTTTATGAAGCGGTAAAACTACTTTAGCGAAACATATAATAAATAATTTATTAAAAATAAAAAATCCAGTGAAAAGCCCAACTTATGTTTACTATAACAAATATGGAGATAATATTTATCATTTTGATCTTTATAGGCTCAAAGATTATTCCGAATTTATAAGCATTTGATGAGAAGAAATACTTGATAACGACGATAATATATGCATCATTGAATGGCCAGAATTAATAGAAAAATACTACAAATCAAATATTTCAATTCAAATAAACAGAACTGAAAATGACAACGAAAGGGAGTTTGAGATTTTTTAATTTTTAAAATACAATCATGATTAAACCAAATTATGAAGAATGAAATATTATTAATCTTACGAGCTCTATCCTAAAAGCTTTTTGAAAAAAATCTTTTTATAATCCTTTGGCGGAATTAGATTATATGAAAGATTCAAAAAATATAGTTCTTATAGTAATAGATTGATTATGATACAAGTTTTTTGAGAAATATGGTAAAGGTACAATTTTTGAAAAATATTTTAGAAGAAGTCTAACAACTGTTTTTTTGAGTACAACAACTAGTGCTATAACCACGTTACAAACCTGAGTAGCTCCAAATAAACATTGATTTGTAGCACGGAAAACTTTTTTTAAAGAAGTTTGAACAATATTAAAAATATTGCCATATAAAATTAGGTTTGATGGCTTTAATATTAATCATTTCCAGACCAGCAAAGCTGATTTCATAAAAGAAAAATCAATCTGTCAAAAAATAAACTGTGAAAGTGTCGTAATTTTTCCTGAAGAAATAATTGATGAAGGCAATAAAAAAATACTTACAAAAAAAATTTTATGATATACAGATTTAGATTGATTTTTTAATCACATAAAAGCAGAACTTAAAAAAACTGGTGATAGAAAATATATTTATTGATATATACCATATTTTGATTCTATATGTCACGAATTTTGAATTGGAAGCCAAGAATCTATTAAATATTTTGAATTATTGAACAATGCTTTTATAAATTTTATAGATTCTTTAAAAAGCACAAATACAACGATTTTGATTACAGCTGATCATGGACAAATAAATACAGAATCACAAAAAGTAATTTATCTGAAAGACCACAAAGAAATGGAAGAATGTTTGACTATGCCATTATGTTGAGAACCAAGAGTTGCCTTTTGTTATGTAAAATCTGCAAAAACAGAACAGTTTGAAAAATATGTAAATAAAAACTTAAATCATTGTTCTCGGCTTTATAAAAGCGATGACATCATAAAAGAATGATTTTTTTGATCAGGCATATCAAACCCAGTATTACAAGATAGGCTTTGAGATTATATTCTTGTAATGAAAGAAAACTACATAATCAAAGATTTCATTATGGGCGAAGAAGAAAAATATGATATATGAAATCACTGAGCATTAAGTGAAAATGAAATGCTTGTACCACTTTTTGTTGTTGATAAATAAAAAAAAGAAGAAACTTATTCAAAATAGCTAATTTATTTCATTTCTTTAAAACAATAATAATGCAGCATCAATACTATCCACAATGCTAATTATTTTATTGATTCATGCCATATATAAAGTATCGGCTAATCTGGTAGTAGGTTTTAAAATAACCATCTTTCAATCCTTTTCTTCAATAAATTCGTTCATGGAAGAAAGATATCATAGAAATTTTGAATTTCAGTATTCCAATTTGCTTAAATCATAAATAATTTTATTTCAAAAGAAATTATCAAAAATATATTTAAAAGCATTGTCTGCATTTGTTTCGTCAATTTCTCAAGCGATATCAAAAACAAAGATATCTTCAATTTTTTTAAAAGAAACCATAATTTTAGTGCTCATAAAACTTAAATTAATTATTAAAATATATTGTTTTTAACATTTATTCTTTTTCCCAAATTTTTCTTACAAAATCCAATGATAAACTACCTAATAAAAATCCTAAAGTTGGAATTATGCAATCAATCCAAGGTCTTGAAGTTCAAATAACTACCATAGTAACGCCCAAAAAAAGATATGTAATAATTGCAACACATAATCTTCTTGTTGAAGAAGTTTCCCATGCCTTATTAATTTCTACTTTTTTATTTCTTTCTTTAATAAGCCCGATTTCCTTTTCAAGTTCTGTAATTCTATTGTCCATATTATCTAATTACTTTTGTAATGTTTTAAAGTGGATTATCTACAGTCTCGATTAATAATCTTGGTTGTCAATCACCAAAATAATTGTTTTTCCATCATTTAATAACAAAATTTTGCTTCATATACAGAATTATTACTGGTTTGTTGTCAGGATGGACAACCATTCTAAACTTTTTTTGACATTCAAAAATTCACATAATTTTTTTCAGTGTTTCTGTAGCAATACCTTTGCGCCTATGTTCAGGTAAAACATTAAAACCATTGATATAAACGAAACCATCATCTTCAAATTTATATGATATGAGTCCAACAGTTTTTTCTTGAAATACAATAAAATAAACATAACTATGTTTTAAAAATTCTTTTATATTATCTTCTCAATTTATTGGAAAATAATATTTACAGGCAGCATTTTTTTCAAAAAATTCAACTTCTTTCCAGTCTTTTGCCCCTGCTTTTTTTAATAAAATATCTACCATATAATTAAGGTTAAATTATAAAAGTGGGGGTATTTAAACCATAAATTCTCAATTTTTGTAAATAATTTTTTTGTTTCCATCTTGCAAGGTTGCGGTAATTGTTCTATTACTTGTAATAACAAGATCAGAATGAATTACGCTATCATTGAATCCCAATTTATCCCAATCTTTTTTCGTAAATCAATCAAAATCTCATTTGTAGCATTCACTAAAAAACGATCTTCATATTGCAATGTGATTATTTCCAAATTCTCATCAAAAATTTTCATCAAATAAAGTATCTGCCATAAATTTAGAAATTTTTGAAAATCTTTTGTCTGTCATACTAAATTCTCATAATCTATCAGCATTTTTTACAGCTAACATATTTTTAAAAAGTTTTTCATTTTTCTTGGCTCTAGATTTTGTAACAATTCAATTTTTAAATTCTAGTTCCATTCCCTCAATCACATCCCCATTTCTATAAAAAGGTTGTGTGAATTTTATCCGACCATTGGTTCATCTCCAATCAGGAGAAGTGAATATTTCAAATGATGGAATATTGGCTCAACTTCAAGATCTCCATTTTCTGTCAGCTCAGATCTTTATCTCTAGATCAACATCTTCTCATTCCATTTTTATTTTTTCTATGTTCATATCATCAAGAATGTTTTTAATTCTTCAAATATCATCAATTATTTCTTGCCATTTTTTTGCAGGATTATTTTCGTTCAAATAACAGGCTTTTATAATTTCTTGCCAATATTCTTCCAAACTTAAATTAGCTTCTTTTGCCATTGCAGGAGTGCCATACATTGCAAGTGTCCGAGACTGTTTTCCTGCTTCTTCTTTCTTTTTTCTTTCATCAATATAAAATTTTAAAGCCTTATTTCTAGTCATAATTTTTGAAGTATCTATTCATTTTAATTCAAAAAGATCTTGTTCAGCAATAATTCAAATCAAATGATCAGCATCTTTTACAAGGGCTTTCATATAATTTTTTGGATGATATTTCAATTGATTTTCATTGGCATTTTCATAAAAATTTCTCATTACTCAGCCTTCAGGAACATAACGGATTATCGGGTAACATTCGGCCTTTAAAATAGCTTCTTGTAAAGGAATTAAAAAATCCTTAGCACTTTCTGGAATTTGAAGAGAAATAGTTTGTCCAGATTTTACTCATTTTCAATGATTAAGAGCAAAATTTACAAGTAAATCAGCATATTTTTTTAGTATTTCTAAATCTGGTTTATACATTTTTAGTTTAAGGTTAGAAATTTTAAAAGCAGAAAGCACAATGATATAATTATTTTTTATTTATATTCTTTCAATAATTCCTCTAATTTTCCTTTGAAACTACCATTTGTGACTTCTTTTGTAAGAAGTTGTATTTCAAAAACTGGAGTTTTTCAAGTTAATTCTTTCAAATCTTTGAATTTTCTTTGGGCTCATTCTCATCATTGAGTTGCAAAAAATGCAACATTTTTAAATTTATCTTTATTTTCTACAACATAAGTTCTAATGGCACTTGCCATTGTAAAAGCCCAAACCGGAGTTCAAATTACTAACAAATCATAATCTTCTGGATTTTTTTCTATTTTTTTAATCTCTGCAAGTTCTTTTTTTAAAGCGTCTCTTCAAGCTATAAGATAACCCATTGCACCAGATCTGTCTTTTAAATCTATGATTTCTTCTATATCACAATCTAAAACACGGGCGATTTCCATAGCAACTTTAGCTGTCATTCAAGTTCTAGAATAATATACAACAAGTGTTTTTCATAACATAAGTTATTTTTTAACAAAATACACTTTAAAGTATAAAAAATATTTCTAAAAAACAAAATTTTTAGTCTTCATTTCACTTTTCATTGTTTTATTTTGTTATGCCAGAAAAAAACTAATACTTTTATAAACCATATCTACAGCAAAATACACAAAAGTCAGAGCAAAAATTTTAAACATAATTGGTACAACTTTTGGATTAGAAAGAATTTTTCTAAATCTGGAGAATAAAAATGCAACCGCAATCGTTGCTATCAACCAACCAATCTCTACAAGTAATAAAAACAAATAATCACCAAAAACTACTTTTTCATTTAATGAAATTGCTTTTGGTACACACACAGTAATCCAAAAAGTCCATAGTACACCGTTGGACATTATCATTGCTGATATTTTACTAAGACTAAAATGAACTTTTTTCTCCGTGTCAATTTTGTGGATTTTCCATATTGAAGTCGAAATCCGGATTAGTATGGCCGCACCAATTAGAGAAAGACCATGAAAAAAACTCTGAGAAAAATTCATGGATGAAAGTGCCAATAAACTTAAAAGGGCAACAACGGCTTCTGTAAACATTGCCCATAAAATTATTCTCATACTTTTCAATATGCCAGACTGTAGAATTTCTGTGAATACAGCTGTTAAAACTGGGCCAGGAATTACTCCACCTATTAGACCCAGCACAAATGCGCCTATTAATTCATTGCCCATATTTTTCGATTTTTTGTATTAAAAAGTAAATAGATTTGTGCTTTCTGCAACCACGGACTGAAGTCCGTGGCTTTCAGTTAGAGGTTAATTATAGTTCAGATGTTTTCTTCTTGTCATTGACTTTCAACGTATTTTGCAATTATATCTC
>JAQUZJ010000067.1 GCA_028691375.1 Candidatus Altimarinota bacterium
CCTGTAATTCAAAGCTAAAGTTTTCTGAAAATTTGAAAGAATTTTTAGTAAATATGAGCTTTAAGCAAAATCCGTTCAGAATGAACGGATTTTTACTTTTTCACTTTTTTCACCAATTTTAATCCCCGATAAACCAATTTTTTATTGACATAAATCAAACTTTCAGGCCATTTTTTGGTTTCTTGACTTAGTTTTAATTTAAAATCTGTAACTCAGAGCAGGTGAGAATGTTTATCATCTGGATCTGCAATTCCGAGGAAATCATAAATTTTACATCATCTTTTTTTGGCTTCTAGAATTGCTGTCCATTGTAGTAGGTAAGTTGGCATACAGTTTCTTTTTGAGTTATTTGAAGTTGAAGCTCCATAATAATAGATTGCAGTTTTTTTGAAAAAAGTAAAAATTCAGGCTGCGATGACTTCGTTATCAAGATAAGCAAAAAACATTCATCCAAGATTATTTGAATAAATATAATCTAGAAATTTTTTAAAATATTCTTTTGAATTTGAATTAAACTGATCTCTTTCGTTTGTTTCTTTTGTGAGATTGTAATAAATTTCTAGATTTTTTTCTGTATTTTCAACCATTTTTACCTGAACTCATTTTTTTTCTGCTAGACGAATATTGTACCTTCATTTTTGTTTCATGGCAGCGAGTATTTCATCCTCTGTTTTAGTAAGATCAATTACAGCAGTGTATTTTTCTATAAAGTTTTTGTAATATCATTTTTTAAAAACAGATTCGTCACTCGCAAGGGGAACAGCGTGGCAATCTTCTTGTTCGTCATTGCGAGGAACGTGGCAATCCACTGAGGCTTCAAAAGCGGACTTTAGATTGCCACGTCGTACCTCCTCGCAATGACGATTTTCTAAAGGTTCAAGTTGTACAAAAACACAGTTTTCATTTTTACAAATTTGAGTTAGAGATTTTTTAAATTCTTGTGACATTTGTCATATTGGTCAGCCAACGCAAAAAAGTCCGAAAAATCAAGCTCAAATTGTTCTTTTTTCTAGGATTGCATAGGACATAAGTTTATCTTCTTCAAAAGCTCAGACAAAAATTCATTTATTGATATATCAAGTTTTTTGGAGTATTAAGTTCCATTCTATAGTTTGCCAGATTGGTTGGTAGGGAAGTGTATCTTGAATTTTTGAAACTTTTTTGAAGATTTCTAAGTCTATATTAGTATCAATATTTATTATTTTTATTTGCATGAAATTTTCATAATTTGTAAGTTACAAGAAAGATAACTAAAAAAAACAAATTTTCAAATTAGATTTTTATTAATTTTTTTGACAAATTTTTAAAACATTTATACTGATAAAGTTGATTATTGTCATTATTTTAATTTTAATATATTTTAAATACAAAAAATACATTGAAATAATTTGACATACAAATTATAATTAGTATACTAAGTAGGTTAAGTCATACTTTTAATACTTAATTATATTGTATATGATAGACCTAAAAGAATGTGAAGCTATTCATAAAGAATGATGATTGAAATTACATTCTACAGTTACAGTTTGAACAAAAGGACAAGTTGTAATTCCAGCAGAAGTTCGTGAATTACTTAACTTAAAATCCTGAGATACGCTTATGGTTATTACCAAATATGGTAAAGCTATTTGAATGATAAAAACAGATGATATTGATGTTATGATGGAATATATGAAAAAAGAAATGGAAAATATGAAAAATGCTATAAATTCTAAACAAAAATAAAACATACAATAATTTTAAATGATAATATTCTAATAAATATGAAAAAAATATTCATACCTTTAGTTGTGACCTCGCTTATTCTTACATCTTGTGGTAAGCAAGAAGAAGTTGCGAAAATTGAACAGGAAGTGAAAAACATAAAAACCGAGACAATCATAAAGAAAGATTTTGAGGAACAAATTAAATTGGTTTGAAAAGTTGCTCCAATTATGGAAACACCTGTTTCTTCTCAGGTTTCTTGAACTATAAAAGAAATTAAAGCCGAAGTCGGTAAGCAAGTTAAAATTTGAGATGTTTTAGCGACTATAGATTTGGAAAATACTGCATTCAAAACCTCAATGAATAATGCTACAAATGCTTATAATAATTCCATGGATTCTTATTCATCCACACTAAATTCAATAAGAAGTGATTTGGAAAGCACAAAAATTCAGCTTCAAAATGCAAAGATGAACAGAAATAATACATATATATCTACCGATAAACAACTTGAAATAACAGAAACCCAACTTGCAAATATTAAAAAAACTAAAGAAAATACGACCATAACAACAGAAGAAAGTATAAAAAGTGCTCAAATTTCAGTTGATCTCGCTTTTAAATCTCTTGCAAATTCAAAAACAAATCTCAATAATTTTGAAAAGAATTCGACTGAAACTCTAAAAACTCTTGAAGACAAGAAAAAAGGATTACTTGACACCACTCACGTTACTATTGAAAATTCTCTTGTAACTATTAATAGTTCTATAACTCAAGCAGATATACTACTTGGTGTTACAACTCAAAATAAAAATGTAAATGATGCTTATGAAATGTATTTGTGAGCAAAAGATTCAAATTTAAAAGTTCAATGAGAAGCGCTTCTTATGGAAGCAAAAAATGCTTATGATTCTTTACAGTCTACAAAAGATTATATTTCTCCAAGTGCAACTACTATTACTATTGAAAAGACAATAGATGTTGCAAATAAAACAAATATTCTCTATGAAAAACTTATATCTATTTTAGACAATTCCATTACTTCATCTACTTTTTCTCAAGCTCAACTTGATGCTATCAAATGATCACCTTGAGTAAGTGGAATAGCTGGTAAACAATCATCCGTTTTACAAATAAAACCATCATTAGTTACATTAGAAAATTCCATGATTGATTTGGATAATTCAATATCTTCAGCCAAAATTAATATAGAAACTACGAGAAATTCTTTGAATAATGCGATTGATATTTCCGAAACTCAATATAATAACGCAAAACAGGCTTTAACTAATATAAAAGCTTGAAATATTACTCAGATGGATACTATTTCTGGAAATGAAACATTAACACAAAATCAATTAGAAAGCACTTTGTCCACCATAAAATCCACAAGAGATTGAGTTGATAACGCAGTAAAAATTGCAGAAGCACAATACAATAGTACAAAATCAAAACTTGATGCTCAAGAATCCCAAGTGAAAGCACAAGTTGATAGTGCAAAATGAGGTAAAGATTTAGCAAAAATTCAATTAAATAATACTTTAATTGTTGCTCCTTTTGATTGAGTAATTATGTCCAGAAATATTGAAATTTGAAGTATGGCTAGTCCTTGAGTTGCAGCTTTTAGTATAGGAACTCAAGAAAATAAAAAAGTAAAAATTGACGTGAGTGCTGAAAATATGATGTTTATGAAATTTGGACAACAAGTTTTGGTTTCTAGATGAGAAAAAACTTATACTTGAACAGTTACTTTGATGTCACCATCTATTGATTCTCAAACTAAAATGTTTAAAGTTGAAATTTGATTCCTTAATAATCCAAAAGAACTTATGCTAGGTGATTTTGTGGACGTTATTTTAAACCAGAAAAAATGAGATATGAAAAAAATAGTTGTTCCGTTTTCTGCTATTATTTGAGGGAATCAAGGTGAATATAGCGTGTTTACTATCTGAACTTGATCAATTGCAAAGTCTACACAAGTAAAACTTTGATCTCAAAATAGCACTGAAGTAGAAATTACTTCATGATTAAATGAATGAGATAAAGTTGTTATTACTTGAGCCATGAGTCTTCAAGATTGAGATTTGGTCAAGGAAGAGTAATTAGAAGCAGGAATTATAAATAAAATAAAAAATGTCGTCATTCCAGATTTAGTCTGGAATCTACCATATATCGCAGCTTTGTAGTTCCATTTAGCCTCAATATTCGGAATCCCGCTCTCGCGGGACAAACTAAATTTGGGATGACAAACTATTTTTACCCTACCTAACCTCCCCTTAAATAAAGGGGAGGGACAGAACAAGATTGTATTCTTCGCTCCATTATAATCAAATTTAGAATCTAATTTTTTAACTAAAATTTATGTCAAATAATCACATAAAATCAAAATATTTAGAACAATTAAAGTTCGATAAAAATCTAGAAAACTCTTGGTTTAATTTCTTTTTAGAAAGAACAAGATTATTGATTTTAATTGTTGCTGTTATTTTTATTGCATGATATATGTCACTCAAATCTTTACCTCTAGAATCAAATCCGGAAGTTCAAATATGAATAGCATGAGTAATTACGGTTATGCCATGAGCAAGTCCAGAAATGATGGAAGATCTTGTAACAAAAAAACTAGAAAAAGAGATAGGAAAGGTAAAATGAATTGATACAATGACATCATCTTCAAAAAATAGTATGTCTTCGATTACTGTTCAATTCAAATCCACAGTAGACATACCTACTGCTATAAGAGATCTTAAAGATAAAGTTGATTCAGCAAAAAAAGATTTACCAACAGACGCAAAAGATCCTATAGTAAAAGAGTTTTCAATGGATGACACTCCTGTTTGGACTTTTGCAATTTCTTGAGATTATGACTGATTCAAGCTTTATGAATATGCCAAAAAAATTAAAGAAGAAATAGAAAAAAATCCTTCGGTTTCTGAAGTTACGGTTTCATGATGAGACGAGGTAGAATATAGGGTTGAACTTGATCCAAAAAAACTTGATGAAATGTGAATAACTGTAAGTTCTATAAACACCTCTTTACAGACACTCAATTTTACTATTCCTGTTTGAGAACTAGATGTTGATAAATATACTCATACAGTTACTATTGATGAGAGATTTTTTACTTTAGAAAATCTTAAAAATCTTGTAATATCAAAGACTTGAACTACATGAGTTATTTATCTAAAAGATATAGCAAATATTACAGAATCAGCCAAAAAAAGAACAACTCTTTCAAGACTTTCTTCAAAATGAAGCGAACCAGAAAATGCGGTTACTCTTAGTGTCGTAAAAAAAAGATGATGATCCATAGTAGATCTTGTTGAGCAGTGACAGGTGGCACTAAAAAATATGAGAGACAAATGAATAATCCCCGGAGAAAAAGAACTTACTTTCATTACCATTTTAGATACTTCAG
>JAQUZJ010000011.1 GCA_028691375.1 Candidatus Altimarinota bacterium
TCTTTTTTCATAGCAGTTTTGTTATGAAATAGAGCAGAATTAATTCCTAAAAGAATTTATACAGGGATTATAACCCATAAAATAAAAACTCAAAATATAATTATTGAAATAATTGAATTTTAATATAATAAAGCAAGAGAATAAAAATAATCTTAAATAAAATGGAATTTTATCAAGAAGATGAAAATATTGTTGAAGTTGAGATGAATATTATTAATTATTTTAAATTATAAACAAAATATAAAACATGTTTTCAGAAATTTTCATAAAAAGAGTATTTCTTGCTTCAAGTATGCAAAGGTGGAATGATCACATAAGACCTGTTGAACTTACTGAAATTGATAAAAGATGACATCAGGCAATAATTGCTTATATAATCGGAAAATATGAGGAACAAAAAGGAAATAGCTTTGATTGGAAAAAATTAATTGAATGACTAATTTTTGAGTTTATTTTTAGGCTTGTGCTTACTGATATTCATCCAAAAGTTTTTCATAAAATTATAAAAGAAAAAAGGAAAGAAACAAATGAATGGGTAATAAAAGAATTGGAACCAGTTCTTGAAAGTATGTGAGATGAATTTAAATTCAATTTTATTAGGTATATAGAAGACGAAAATTATTCAAAATTGGAAAAAGAAATACTTGATGCAGCTTCGTTTTTTTCTACAAAATATGAATTTGATTTGGTCTATGAATCAAATAAAAATACAACTCTTAATATTGAAAATACAAAAAAAGAAATTTATTCTAGACTTGAAGAATATAAGGAAAAATCTATGACAAAAGAGATTCTTAAAAATCAAAAAATATTGGATTTTATAAAACTGTGTTCTCAGCTTAGATTTCAACAAAGATGGGCACAGGCTCCTAGAATACCAAAAACTTCTGTACTTTGACATATGTATTTTGTGGCATTGATTTCTTATATGTGTTCTGTTGAGATTGAAGCTTCGCCAAAGAGACTTTTTAATAATTTTTTTACTTCACTTTTTCATGATTTGCCAGAAGTTTTGACTCGTGACATTATTTCTCCTGTAAAACAAGGGATTGAATGACTTTCTGAACTTATAAAAGAATATGAAAAAAGTCAAATGGAAGAAATAGTTTATCCACTTTTGCCAGAATTTATAAGGAAAGATATTGAATATTTTACAGAAAATGAGTTTGCAAGCAGAATAAAAATCAATGATGAAACGATTATTACAACTTCTGAAAATATACAAAACAAATTTAACAAAGATGAATTTAGTCCAGTTGATTGAGAAATACTCAAAGCTTGTGATCACTTGTGAGCATATATGGAAGCTGTGAGCTCCAAAAAACACGGAATAAAAGCAATAGAATTTGATGAATGAATTGAGAGATTTTTAGATATTTATAAAGATAAAGAAATTCTTGGAATCAATTTCTGAAAAATATTTGATTTGCTTTGAGAAGAAAAATAATTTTTGGTATAAATTACTTTTTTAATTTTTTACACTTATTTAAATCAAGCTTTTGGTTTCAGATAGATTCTTTAATGTTTTGTATCCTTTGAGCATCGGTTGGATGACTAGAGGAAAAATAAAGATATTTTTCTAAATAATTAGAATCTTTTTTAAAGAAATTAAGTACACAACTATTATCTCATCATGCTTCTTTTACAAAATTTAGTCATCCATCGTCAGCTTTTTTTCTGCATCTCTTGAAGTATATGCAGAAGTTATAGAATATATTTTGCTATAATCCACGTTTGTATTGAGTCATAAAAACATAAGTGTTAAATAAAAAGGAATGTTTGTTGTCAAAGTTCTTATAGGAGCCCTATTCATAACATGATTTATCTCATGTCATATTATGAATATTAATTCTTCTTCATAATCAATCTTTTTAAGTAATTCTTTTGTAACCAAAATATTTCATCAAATTGTAGCAAAAGCATTGATCTCATTTTTATCAATAATATATATATCTATATAATCCGGTATTTTTATATTGTAACTTAAAATAGTTTTATCAAATTTTTGATAACTGCCACCATTTCATTTATAAAAATTTCAAAAATATTTTTTTTCTGTTTCTAGAGAAAAATTTGAAATTACTAGATTTGCAAATAAATAAGATAAAAGGTAGGCAAAAATTAAAAGTCAGATTACTATTCAAATCATTTTAAAAAACCAGTTCAAATCAGGTTTGAGTGGATTTACATAATCATCTGGTATATTGGGGATATTATTTTTCATTTTTTACTTTACTTTAAAAAAGTAGAATAATTTTTATTATATTAGAAGTATATATATTAAAAAACAAAATGTCAATTTAAATAAATAATTATATTTGTCTTTTATGAGAAAGTATGCAGTATAAATGGGAATTTTATTTTTAATAAAATTAAAATGACAATAACATCACAATGTTTTAGTTGTAGAAAGATATTTAATCTACCAGAAGAAAATTTATGAAAAAAAGCTAAATGTCCCTTTTGTGGGAATATTTTTGTAATTGACGAGTTTAAAAAAGATTTGATTAAAGAAAATAAAGAATTTAAAAAAGAAATAGTTCAAGCTCAGGATAATAATAGAAAAATAAATGAAGATGCTACTGTGCAAAACACAAAATTTGAGGATGTTTATATAAAACCCAATAAAAATAGTTTCATATTTTTATGAAACCCATTAATAATTTCATTTTTATTATTAGGAATAATTCTTGTATTCATAGTGCCAATAGTATGAATTGTATTTTTAATATTGGCCTGAATTGCTTATGGAATTAGATCAATAGAATATAAAAAAGAAAATTATATCATTAAAGATAAAGTAATAATTTATAGTTATTGATCAATTTTTTCTGATAACAAAATTGAAATACAAATGAATAAAATTACCCAAGTGGACACTCTTTTATGATTTATTCAGAGAAATATTTTTAAAACCGGAAATCTTTCTATAAAAACAGCGGCTGGAGGTGATATGTGAAAAGTATGTTTGAAACATATTTCAAATACTGTAGAACTATATGAACAATTGCAAAAAAGAATGCAATATAATGGTTTTAGTCTAAAAAAAGAACAATTAGTACAAGTTGCAAAACCTCATTTTTTATGAATTTTGTGAGAAAGTACACAAATAGTTTTTATGAATTTGTTTGGTATAGCGTACGTACTTTTTAGTTTATGATGATCAGATATTGCATCACTACCATGATCACAAAATATTATAATAATTATTGCAGTAATTGTTTTTATTGGTTTGTTTATATTTTTTTTATTAAATTATTTGGATTTAAAACAAAGGAAATATGAGGTTTATGATGATTCTATATTCTTTACAGAATGATTTTTGGATCATAGATATTCATTTATTCCGATGGAAAATATAGCTGATACAGAAAATTCACAAAGTTTTTTATCTAAAGTTTTTGGTATTCATGATGTGCTTATAAGTTCCGAATGATCAAATAATAAGATCCTTTTCTATAATATGATAAATGGTGAGAAGATGATGGAAAACATTAAATATTTAAAACAACATATTAGTTTAAAAAAAGAAAACAATGATATAGTACAATCACATGGAATATATAATACTGATTGAAATCTAGTAGTAAATAAAAAAGAATTTCAACTAAATTATAATAAGGATTTTACTTGAACATATAAAATAAATCTTTTAAAAAATATATTGGCTACTATACCATATTTAATATTCATTATTATTTTTGCATTTTCTTCTGTTTTGGAGCTTTTGTCTATTTTGGCCCTTCCTATTCTAATATTTTTTATTGTAGTTCAGATAATTATATGCAAATTTACCAATTTTATTGTATGAAATACAACAATAGAGAGGAGATTTGAATTTATTAATACAAAACATGTGTCTTTTAGTATAGATAAAATAACACAGGTTATTTTTATAGAATCTATTTTGGATAAAATTTTGTGAACTTGTAGTATTAAATTCTTGTCTATATGATCTAGTAGTGCTATATGTTTTTCAAATATTAAAAAAACTGACACATTGTATCAGAATATATTATCAAAAGTTTGAATAAACAAAGAATGAGAAACAAACATTTTACCTGTTGTTTTTAGTTTGATGAATTTTATTAAATCAAACATTTTTGTTGTATTGTTTTTGATAATTATTGTATTATCTATATTCATAGCAAATTTTTTTGTTGAGAATATTTTTCTAATACCTTTTGCATTTTTTATTCTTCTCTTTCCATTAATTTCGTTTGTATATAAGAAATTTTATTTTTCTGAGAGATTTAATAAACAAATCATATATACAAATTTTATTGAATCTATTTCTTGAATTCTAATACAGACAAAACAATATGCACTTTATGAAAATATCAAGTCAATACAAGTGACTAAATATCCTATGACAAGTGTATGAACAATTAAATTTTTTATTAGTGGCGAGCAAGTATTAGAAACATCTAAGAAAAAATCAAAGTATAGTCAAATTGTTTCTAATTCTACTAGGATACCTTACATTGATAATTGTTATGAATTATTGGATTCTATGGATTCTATAATTAACTGACAACAAATAAACAAAGAAATAATTTCTTCAAGAAAACAAGATTTATGAAATTCTATGTTTTATATGGTTTTAAGTTTATTAATTGTGAGCTCAGTTATTGCACCAACTATGCTTTTTATTCCAATTATTATCTTGCCTTTTATTATTTTATATGCTTTTATTATCGGAATCATTATTTGGTATATAAAATCAAAAGGATATATTCTTGAAAAATCTAGGATTGTTGAGATTTTAGGAATAGTATACAAAAGTAAAAAATCAATTCTGTACTCAAAATTTAATTTTATTGAGCAAAATCAGTGATTTGTAAATAAGATTTTTAAAAATTGATCAGTATCTATTTACACAAAATGAGGCAGTAGTAGCGATATGATATTATCAAATATAAAGGATTATGTTCAGATATATGATTTGTTAAAAAGATAAGATTATAAAAATAATCTCGTTCTTTGAACTGACCCAACAAAAGTGAAATTGAAATAAAAAATCCTTAATTTATGTTTAAAATAAAGTTTTTGTCAAAAGCTTATTAAAGAATAAAAAAAAATATTGTAAATAAATTTGATTTTTCTTATATATAGATATAATCCTCTAACAAATTTTATAATTTCTTTAGGAGTTTATGGCACTAGAAAAACCATATGGCAGTTTAGAATTTTCGGAAGATAGTTTTGAGGTGGCCATTTTTGAGTTTATTTTATATTTATATAATGAAAAATTCTGAGAGAATTATGATTTTACAACTTTAGAATGAAATCCTAGGTTTGCCAATAGGGTTTTTGATTATATCTTAGAAATTGGAATTAGAACTTTAATGAAAAAATCAAATTTTTCATTTTATGAAATTAAAAATATAGATTGTTATTCAAATGAAGAAAATTCAAAAATAAGAGAAACTATAAATAAATTTAAAGATGCTTTGAATTTTTGGGTTTGTCTTGATGACAAACAAAGACGTACAATAACAGAAATCAAAAAACAAGAACAAAGAAATCTTTTAAATGAACCAAAAGAGTCAGACTGTGCTAATGAGTTAAGAAAAAGATTCAACTGTAAGAGAAAGGTAGATAATTGGTATGAAGAAATTAGTAAAATTTTATATTGAAAAGAAAATTTTACTACAAATGAAATTAAGGAAAAAATGCAACCTTTTAGTTCTGCCTATGAAATGGCAAAACAAGCCTTTTCGAAGAAAAAGAGAGAGGCATTGAATGCAAATTGAGAACAAGAAAGATATTTTAATCATCTTCTAGAAACAATGAAAATTGTTTTGTATGAATTACCTAACCCTAATATAGATAGGATAATAATAGCATTGTTAAATGATATAAAAGAAGATATTCCCTGAATTACTCATAAGTTTTTATCAAATACATATTGAGA
Organism: Candidatus Altimarinota bacterium; assembly: GCA_028691375.1. GTDB lineage: Bacteria > Patescibacteriota > Gracilibacteria > BD1-5 > UBA2023 > STD2-258. The sequence goes on from JAQUZJ010000011.1 coordinate 5,918, forward strand.
ACATGTTGCAAAATGAATTAAAGAATTAAGTAAAAAAGATTGGAAAATATATATTGATAATATAGAGATGTCTTCTTTGAATGGTATGGTATTTTATTTTTCAGAAAAATATTGAGATGATTTTTTGGAATTTTTGGAAGAAAGTTGAGACACATCGAAACTGGATGAATATGAAAAAGGTATGTTTAATGTATATTTGAGTTTTAAGGAGAAATGAAAACAATTAAGAAATGAAGATTACTTTTGACATATGTGTTTATTGGATGATGATTATCTTGCTGTAAAATTGGCTGATAGAATACACAATCTAAGGACTCTTGAAGGAACATCTCTTGAAAAAATTATAAGAAAAATTGAAGAAGCAAAAAAATACTTCCTAATACCAGAAATACAAGCAAGAAATTTTGTTGGTTACAATTTAATATTTAGAGAAGTTGAATATCTGGAAAAAAAATATTGTTCGGCTAACAACATAAATTAAAATAATGTTCAGTGATTTGGCCTTTTATAGTAATTTAAAAATCATCAAAAAAATAGACTTTTTGCTTTTTTCAATATAATATTTTCGCAATTTGCGAATATAATAATATTATTTATAATGTCTGAGAAATTAAGAAATCTAATTTTAAGCCAGAAATTCACATCTAAACTTCCTTTTTCATTTTTTATTTTAATGTTTTTAACACCTATTGTTTTGCTTAAGGTAAATTATTTAGTAGGAGTTTTTTTTATTGCTTTTTATATTTCATATTGGACTATAAAAATTCTTCAGACACATATATACGTAATAATTTCTTATATCAAACTTCTAAAAACCAATAAAAAGAATTTTTGTGATACAGAGATTATTCAAAAAGAAGCCAAAAAGCTTAAACATATTGTCATCCTTCCTTTTTATAATGAGCCATATGAGCTTATAGATGAGAGTGTTTTTGCAATTATAGAAAATGATTATCCTCATAAAGAAAATATTACAGTTATTCTTGCACCAGAAGAAAGAAAAGAGTGAGCTGTAGACATAGCCATTAGGGTTTGTGAAAAATATAAAAATCTTCCAATTTCTGTTCAATATGTTTCTCATCCAGACAAACTTCCTTGAGAATGAAGAGTAAAATGATCAAATATTAGCTATGCTGCAAAGACTTTTACAGAATGAAAAAATCTGGATTTGCATTGGACTTTTGTTTCTGCGATCGACTGTGATGCAAAAGTTGAAAAAAATTTCTTTCTTATAACAAGTTATGTTTTTCTTACTACAGAAAAAAGGGACAATGCCATTTATCAATATACACCAGTTTATTCAAATAATTGGTGAAGATGAAAGTTTTTTGCTAAGCTTGTAGCTATGTGAACAACCTTTTGGCAATTGGCAGAATCTCAAAATCCAGAATTTTATAGGAATTTTGCAATTTATGGGCAATCACTTTATTGTCTAAAAAAATCAGATTATTGGTCAAAAACTTCTATTGTTGAAGATTGATTTCAATATTGGAGAAGTTATTTTGCTTTTGATTGAATTTTTAGGATAGTAAATACCCCAGCGGTTTGTAGAATGGACATGGTTGAAGAAAGTTGATTTTTTACGACAATTTGAGCTCAATACAAACAACTTAGAAGGTGGTCTTGGTGATCCAGTGATATGGAATTTGTAATTCCAGAATTTATAAAAAACAAAAAAATTCCTCTAATTGATAAAATAAGAAAAACAATTTATTTGGTTTTTAATCATCTATTTTGGGCTGCCTGATCACTTATGTTATTTTTTATTTGATATTTACCCTGAGTTTTTGGAGATCGCAGTTCTTGATTTACGAATCTGGCTGTACCAATTTGAACCTCTTTTATATTTACATGAATATTTTTGACTGTAATTATACCATGAATTCTTTCTATATTTATAATGAAAAAATATACAAAATTTAGAAAAAGAGATTATGTATATAATATTTTACAACGGTTGCTTGTACCTATTTTTTCCATGACATTATTCTCTTTTCCAGCCATAGAAAGTCAGTTTAGATTATTTTTTTGAAAAAGACTCGATGAATTTAATGTTACAAAAAAGAAAAGATAATAAAGAATTGAAAACTAAGAATTGAGAATTAAAAGAATAAAAAGAAGATAGAAAATTACCTATTACAATTCCTTACTAACTTGTACTTTGTAAATTCAAACTTTATGATAATAAAATCTTACCAAGATGAAATTAAATCTAAAAGAAGGGAAAAATCAGTTTTCTGGTTTGTTGTATTTCTTTTTACAGCGTACCTTTTTACATTTTTTCAGTGATATAATATTAATTTTAGTTTAATTCAAGAATATGTTTATAAGATTTCCAAAGTAGAAAATTTAAAAAGATATCTATCCTCACCAACGGATACTTTTAAAAGGGCAGAATTATTAAAACCATTTTGAATAATAAAAATTTACACTGTTCCTGATCCTGATAGTATTATTGTTGACGGAAAACCTTACAATAATTGAGCTAAGGTTATATATAACTTATGATATTATGATGTGAATATAATAAAAAAATGATATATATCAGTTGATTTGGGTATTGTTCTCTGAAAAAATAATCAATTTTATTCTAACATTATAAATTTATTAAAAAGTACTCAATATACTAGAATCAGCGAGGATTTTGATGAAATTTCTAATTTTGACTGAATTTATCTTTCTAGGTCAAAAAAAGATTGAAAGTTTAAAGTTTTTGATGAGAATTTTAAGTTAAAAAAACTTTTTGTTACAGACTACAATTATATTGGGTATAAATATTTTTCTTATAATAATTTCATTTATTATTATGATGTAGAAAAAGCTGTGCTCAAGCCAATTATTTCGAGAGAAACCTGAGTCTATGTGTCATGTAGTAATTTTAATTTATTTAATAGAAGTTTGTTTTGTTATGATAATATGAAGTTATTAACAGATAACAATGTAAATAAAAAGGAAAAGATACAATATATAAATAATAATGTTATTATCACCGAAAAATATATTTATAATAATAATCCTTTTACTTATTCTTGGAATTTATATAGGATTGAGAGTTCTTGAGCAATAAGACCAGATTCTCTAATTCATATTAATAACATACCTTACTTGATAGAAAATGAAAAAATTATTTCTCTACAGGAAGATAATCAAATCATTGATGAAACCCAAACTGATCAAAATCAGAAAATAGTAAGTATTATAAAAAATCCTATAAAAATAGATGAAGTTAAAAAGGTCAAAGAATTTTCTCAAGATGAAAATCTTATTTTTGGTATTTATGAAAACAAAAAAATAATGATTCTTACAGATTATCATCAGGAATATAGATTTAGTCTACCAGAAGATTTTTCCTTTGATGAATTGGAAATCTATAAATTCAATGGTTATTATGTATTAAAAAATAAACTTTGATTGTTTGTTTATTACAGATGATGAAAGGATATAATCAAAATTATTGAATGAAATATACTTATGATTGATAATTGAATTATAGTTTTTAATAAAGAGAATAAAATTTATTATCTAAATTTGAATGAAGAATAAAAATATTTATAATTAAAATCCATAAAATTAAATTATACTTAAAAACAGTTTATCCCTAAAAAATTATTATGGAAGATAATAAAAGAAAAATTAAAATTACAAAAAATTGACCCTATTTAGTTACTGGTAATATTCCTTTAGCCAAAGAAATCATAATATGAGATTTTCAAGAGAATCCTATAAAATGGGAAAAATGAGACAGTTATCCAAAAGAAGAAACTTATGCACTTTGTCGCTGTGGTAACTCAAAAAATAAACCTTATTGTGATTGAAGTCATGTTAAAACAGAGTTTAATGGAACGGAAACTGCAAGCAAAGAAAAATATCTTGAACAAGCCTGAAAAATAGAATGAGACTGAATTTATTTGACTGATGTTCCTGATTTTTGTTCTGCAGCTCGTTTTTGTCATAGAGCTGGATGAACTTGGAATCTCACTAAAAATTCAAGTGATCCTAAATCAAAAGAAATAGCTATAGAAGAAGCTTGTAATTGTCCTTCCTGAAGACTTGTAATGTGGGATGAAAAAACTTGAAAACCCATTGAAAAAGAATTTGAACCTCAAACCAGTATTATCGAAGACTCAACATTATGAGTCAGCTGACCAATCTGGGTAAAAGGCGGAATTCCTATTGAATGAGAAAATTGAGAAAAATATGAAACAAGAAATCGTGTGACCCTCTGTCGTTGTGGCCATTCTCAAAATAAACCTTATTGTGATTGAAGTCATATTGATGTGGAATTCAATGATTGAGATAAAAATATTAACTAAAAATAAAACCTCCAAATTTTTGGAGGTTTTATTTTTAGTTAACTCTAGTTTTTTTATTAAAGAAAACACCCATAATTGAATTACGAAATTCAGTAATTACAACTTTTGTTTTAATTTCATCCTTTTCTACTGCCTCAGAAACAACATCTTTAATAAAAGCATCAATCACTTCTTGTTTCATTTGTCATGTTTCAAAAAACTCAAAATTTGTTTCAAGAAACTTATAAATTTTTTCAATCAAAAATTCACGTGTAGAATCAGAAAAATCATAGTTTAAAACATTTCTTTTTTCTTTACTAAAATTAATTTCTTTAGTATTCTCACTTTCTGGAATAAAACAGCTAACTTCATAATGTATTTGAGGAGATATTGCTCATTCTTTTGTTTCTGACACATATCAACTTTTTGTCACTAGCCCCACAGATACTAAAATGCGTTTTTTTACCTTTTCTATAGGTAATTTGTTATCCAAATTTTCATTGCTATCACGTCTTGTAACATCATAATAAAATGTTTTCTTTTTATGATCTTCATTTTCATCTTCTTCAAAAGACACATATCATTTAAAGGTAATTATTCATTTTTCCGCCATTTGTCTTTCGCACTCATTATAGTATTCTTCACTACTATAAGGATTTTCCAAGGTTCCTACTTCATATGAGATATTTAAATTCATAAATTTAAATTAAAAATAAAATTTATCTTTAAAATATTACCACTAATTTAAAAATAAATCAAAAATCACACTTTTAGTAAAATTAGATATTAAAAATTTGATAATGATTCTCTATTTAATTCTTTAAAAATCCTTTCTTTTAATTCTTTGATTCCGATTTTTTCCTCTGCACTTATAAAAACTGGATTTAAGTGATTAAATTTAATTTTAAGTTCTTCAATTTGCTCGAAAGTCAATAAGTCTGTCTTATTGAAAACATAAATTCTGGATTGAACAGCTTCTATTTTTGATAAAATATTATCTACAATATTAATTCTCTCTTCTATTTTATAACTAGATGCATCAACTACATGAAGAAGTAAATCACTCTCAATACTATCCTCTAATGTTGAAAGAAATGCTTTTATAAGCTCTGGTGGTAAATCTCTTATAAATCAAATCGTATCATTAACAAGAAATTCTTGTCAGAGATTTCAGTCGTCAATAAAAACTTTGCCTACACTTGTTCCAAGAGTTGCAAAAAGCTTGTCTTCAGAAAGAACTCATTTTTTGGTTAAAACATTCATAAGACTGGATTTTCAGGCGTTGGTATAACCTACGACTCAGATGGTTTTGAAATCTTGTCTTTTTCTAGATTTTCTATGTTCGCTTCTCGTTTTTTTATAAACTTTCAATCTTTCTAATATTTTGTATTCTTTTTCTCTCAAGTGTCTTTTCATTATCTCAATATTTGTTTCTCAGCGTCATCTAGTACCAATTCAAGCTCATTGTTTGGATAATTCTTGTCATCACATATGGAAAATACTCGGTCACATATGTTTGATTTTTGCAAGTTCTATCTGCAACTTTGCTTCTGGAGTAACGGTATGCAGATCAAAAATATTTAGAATCAAATCAACTCTATCCCAAGCTTGTGCTTTTGATTTATTTTTTCTCAAGTATGTATTGATATTAAAAATTTGTGCAGGTTTTAGAATATTCCCAATAATTATAAGTTCGACATTGAGTTCATCTGCAAGTATTCGGATTTCTTCAAGTTTACCAGATCAAATAAAAGTTTTATAATCAGGAAAATCTTTCCTTTGTACTTTTTTTACTACAACCAAAGATCAATAGGTATTCACAAGATTTTCAAGCTCACTTAATCTGTCATCAAGATCCTCCTTGATTACATCTTTAGGCGCTAGATCTACTATTATTGTTCTCATACGATTTAGGTTTTAATTTATTTCTATATCCTAAAATTTATATATTTAACCAAGCCTAATCTTTCATCATCAAATCTAAATAATTTCCCATCACTTTGTAATATTCCGGTAACTTCGTCAACTATTTTTTCAGAAACATTTTCTCCATAAAGATTTCCTTTTTTCATATTTTTATTACCAATTGCTCATTTGATAATATCGGCAATAAGATTGGAATTAACTGGTGGAGCTATGACATTTGTTCAGGCAAGCAAAGTTTCGGCCCTGTCGCTTCAAAATCTGAGTGTAACACAAGGTGTATTTACAATATTTGCTTCCTCTTGCATACTTCAGCTATCAGTTACTACAGCTCATGCTTTTGAAATCATATCTATAACTTCGTGATGGTGAGCCAAAGCTGGTCAGTAAGCAAAATTAGTCGAATGATCTTTTATAAGTTGTTCTAGATCTTTTCTAAGTCCATATTCATCAATCGCCCATTCTGATGCGTGTAAAGCAAGAAAACAAACATAAACTCATTCTTTTACAAGTTTTTTCAAACCATAATATAAAGCAAGAAATCTTTCTTTTTTCTCCGTATTTTCTCTTCTATGCAAAGTAACAAAAATAAAATCTTTTCATTTCATATTTGGATAAATTTCAAATGCTTTTGAAGTTTTTACCTTAGTTTGAGAAATTTTTATTGCATCTGAAATTGTATTTCAAGTAACTTTTATTCTATCATCACAAAATCATTCTTCTAAAAGATTCTTGGCTGCAAGTTCAACTGGAGCGGCATAAAATCAAGTCGAAGCCTCTATTCATCTTGTATCAAATTGTTCTGGAAATGGTTCTATACTACCCTTTTCATAAATTGATTCATCTTGTAAGGATTTGTAATAAACCTCAAAATCAAATTTTCAAGCTTCATAATCTTCAAAAAGTTTTACAAAAAACTCTTTTTTTGGTGTTAAGGTCCTAATTCAAGCTTCTACATGTACAACTGCAAATTTGTTTAAAAAAGCTGCTTTATCAGCTGTTGTAGCTGTCAAGGTATCTCAGTGAACGTACGGAACTGGAATTTTTTGGTATTCTGTATTAAGTTTTACCAAAAAATCTCAAAGTCTTTCGATAACAAGCGAAAACTTTTTATGAATTGGTCAAAAGATATTCAAATTGACATCAACTACCATTCCAAATTCATCCAAAACTCATTTTGAAAGATTATAATCATAATGTTGTCCTGTATGAACTAATATTACAAGCTCTTTTCTAGATTTTAATTCTAGATAAAGCGGAGCCTGTTTGATAATATCAGGTTTGGTTGCTATCATAATTACATGTGCATATTTTCTTGAAGCAACTTCTATTTCTTCCCAAAAACCCTCTCTTACAAAAACTTCTTGTTGACCTTTTTCCATTTGTAATAATTTTTAAGTTGTAAAAAAACAGTAGGATTATAAGAATTTTTTGAGAAAACTCAAAAAAAGATTGTGAAGAAATAAAACCTCATTTCTTCACTTGTCAAGAAAATGAAATTTCCTACATAATTTCATCAATTAATAAACCTACAACATCATCTTTGGTAAAATCTTCAAGCATAATTCACTTTTTAAAATCTCAGTTAAATTTTGAATAAATATTTTTTACTAAAGTTTGATTTTCTTTTGAATTAATCTTAAATTTAATTTTATTATTGAATTTGATAGCCAAAAATACAAGTTTTGGTTTTCAAAGAGTAATTATAAATTCATCAAGTAATCTAAAAATCTCTTTTTCTTCCAATCCATATTTTGAAATCAAAGTTTCATCTACAAAACAGCCAACAATCTGTGAATCTTTATAGGTTTCAATATTTTTAAGAATCTCTCACCAAGCCTTAATTTGAGGCAAAGTTTTTTCTTTTCTTTCTATGAAAATCTGTTCATTTTGTGCTCACAAAGAATAAAGTTTTCAGGCAATTTTCAATATTTTTGAAGTTGTATTATGGTTTCTATAACCGTTTGTATAATTTATAATTTTCTTTAAAATTTTATTAGCTAATTCCACACTAATGTTTGGAATAGAATCCATAAGTTTATAAAGACCAAAAGTGTCTCATTTTTCTATAAAAAAATTTACTTTATCCAAAATTTCGTTATCCTGCATTTTATAAAATTTATAGATTAAATCTACGTAATTCTAACCAGAAAAAACTAATGTCAAACAAAAGTAGTAAAAAACCTTTCATAGTGCAAGATAAATACTTTCAAGAAGCAAAAAAACTCGGTTACAGAGCAAGAAGTGCTTTCAAATTAATTGAAATCCAGGATCATTTCAACTTGATAAAACCAAATTATAATGTACTAGACATCGCATCTGCACCAGGAAGTTTTATACAAATAATCAAAAAAATAGTCTGATTAGAAGCAAAAGTTGTCTGAATAGATTTACAAAAAATAGAAAAATTCCCTCAAAGTAATATTTTTCTACTTCAAGAAGATGTTAATAATACTGATAAAATCATGGAATTTTTGAACTGAATTTGAATAAAACAATTTGATCTAATAACTTCAGATATTGCTCCAAATACAACCGGAATCACATGAGTAGACCAATATAAAAGTGTGGAACTCAATCTTATGATTGTAAAACTAGCAGATACTTTTTTAAAAAAATGACATAATTTAGTACTCAAGGTCTTTGTCTGAGAAGATATAAACGATCTCACTTCTGTGCTCAAAACTAAATACAAAAAAATCTCAAGATTCAAGCCAAAAAGCTGTCGTGACAGAAGTTTTGAAGAATATTTTGTGTGTTTGGAGAAAATATGAAATTAAAGAAATAGTCCAGTTTATCTGGACTATTTCTTTAAAAAATCTTATTTTGCAAATTTTTCAAATTCTATTATCCTATCGTCTCTTCAGGCTTGTTTCAAATAGACTGCTCATTCTTCAAAACTACCATCTGCAGATAATGCAACACCAAGATCTTCCATAATAAATTTGTCATCTGGAGCGATATTAAGGGCTCTTTTTAAAATCATTATTCATTTTTTTCTTTGTCCAAGCATATTATATCACCATCCAAGATTTCTTAAAACCTCAGGATTATTTGGAAAAAGATTGTTCGATTTTTCAAGGTGTTCAATTCATTTTTCAAATTCTCAATCTGTTACATAAATATATCCAAGTAAATAGTTTCAAGTTGCTGATTCTTTGTTTAATTTAAGTGCCGATTCTGCTGCACTTTTTGCTTTTTTTATATTTCATGTAAAAATATAGATATCGGCTAATTCCTCATATAATCTGTAATCATCTGTATATTTGATTAAATATTCTTGAGTTTTGGCTACGGCTTCTTTATACTTTCAAGCGTTTTTAAGATTTTCTATTTCCATTATATAATTCACGTCTTGCATTTTTTCATTTTAAAAACTAACACTGATATTTTATAGATAAAAATTTCTTTTGCAATAAATTTCTTTGGCTTTTTAAAAATTTTTAGAAAACCTTTCAAACAAGCTAATATAGAAATCCTTGTTGGTTTTTTCTAATCATTCAAAAGTTTTTTTAAAATAAGAATTGAGCACAAATTTTATTGAATCATTTTCATCAATTCATCTACTTCTAAGATAAAAAAGTTGTTCATCACTAATTTTTTCTGCTGTCAAACTATGTCACACTTTCACATCATCAGATCAGATAAGAAGTGTTGGAATTCATCTAATTTGACCTTTAGAACCAAGAAAAATATTATTTTGATTAAGATTTCATACTACTTTTTTGAGATTTATTCATACATCAATAATTCCATCAATATCAACTAATCCTCAGTTTTTTACAAAAGAAACTATATTAATATTAGCTTTTGTAGAATTTCCGAAAATATTTGTTTTGATTTTGAATTTCATTTGTTCACTCTCATTTCAAATTACAAAAAAATTCAAACTTAAATCTGCCTCATTTCATTCTACAAAAATCTCCAAATCATAGTCTATTTGAGCCTCAAAATAACCAAAAATTTGTAAACTAGATCATTGCTCTAGTTTTATAATTCTTTTTGTTTTTCAAGAAGTTTCATCAAAAAAAGTCTCTTTTTCTTCTGATTTTAAGACAAGATTTTTATTTTCTTTATTTAATATTTTTAACATTTTTTTTACTATGATGAAAATAAATTCTATGATCTATGGCATAATAACCACAAAAGTTTTTTATATCATCTTCAACTTTATCCCAATAATCATTTTTGGTAAAATAAATTTCTTCATATTTTGGTAAAAGTTCTGGATAATATTTTTGTAAAAAAATCTTTATACTAGTCCAAATTGAACCTTTAATATTGAGATTTTCAAAAATATAGTAATCAGTGAAGCCTTTTGTAAAATCGATAATCATCTTCCAATTTGTCAAAAATGGTAAAATTGGTCAAATAAAAACGTATGTTTTAATTCAGCGTTTTTTTAGCTCTATTAAAGCATCTTTCCTCGCCACCGGACTAGAAGCAAATGGCTCAATTACTTTTCTAAGTCCATCAGAAAAAGTTGTCATAGTCAATCAAACTTCAACATTTTTGAGTTTTTTTATTATATCAATATCTCTTAAAATTAAATCGGATTTTGTCTGAATACCAATTTTCGCTTGGGAATCAACAAGTTTTTCAAGAATTTTTCTTGTAACTTGAAATTTGGATTCGGCTTGAATATAAGGATCGGTAACCGAGCTTATAAAAACTTTTTTTCAAGAGATTTTCCTCAAAGCTTTTTCATCTATGAGATCAGGAGCATTTATCTTAACATCAAGAAATTTTCACCGCTCCTCGTCGTGTCAGCTAAATCTTTTCATAAACCTAGCATAACAATAAATGCAAGAGTGTGTACATCCAACATAAGGATTAATAACAAAATCCGAATCTGGAAGATTTGATTTTGTGATTATGGATTTAGCTATAATTTGATTGATTGGCATTATTTTAGTTAGTATATATTTCGGTAAGAATAAAAGTTATAGGAAAATTTGCAAATATTTTTAATAAGTAACTATATTATAATAATCTAAAATCAAATACAAATTTTAATAGTGGTGTTTTGTATTAAAGATAGATGGATGTCTTTTTTATTGTAGAATATCATATATTTTCTGATAGATATCATCGCTTCAATTGGAAAATTATATTCTCTCAAATATACTTCTTCTTGTTTAATTGTTCTCTATAATCTTTCAACAAATATGTTGTAGCATATCTTCATGTGGAATCCATACTAATACAAATATTATTTAATTCAAGAATACTTGTAAATTCAGTACCTGTAAACTGACTTCATTGGTCAGTATTAAATATTTCAGATGTTCAGTGATTTTCTAGAACTTCATTAAGTGCCTCTTCTTTTTCTATAAATTCAATGTCATTATTCTTTATTTTAATATCTGCAAATATATATTTGTTCTTTCTTGTAAATTCAGTCTTCCTTATTAACAATATTGTTGGATTTTGCAATTTCTTTTTCTATTTTATTTATTCATAAGTATTTTACTATTAAAGTCAAGATGCTGGTCAGCAAGTTGAAAAAAAGGAAAACAAAAAAACACCAGCATTTTGAATGAACTGGTGTTTTTTTAAAACTCTCAAAATTATTCTACAGGAGTTTCTTCTATAGGAGGAGCAACAACAACTTCTTCATCTATTAACACTTCCCCTTTAATTTTTTCCTTTACTTCTTCAGCTTTTTCTTCTTTTTTCTTAGGAGCTTTTTTCTCAACTTTTTCTTCTATAACTTCTTCCTTTATTTCCTCTTTCTTTGCTTCTTTTTTAGGTTTTTTTTCAGTTTCTTCTATACTAGTTCATTCTTCTAAGGCTTTCATACTCAATCAAATTCTTTTTTCTTCTGGTACAAAAGTGATAATTTTTACTTTCACTTTTTCACCTACTTTTACAAAACTATCAATTTCTTTAACAATAGAGTTTGAAATTTCAGATAAATGAACAAGTCAACTTATTCCTCCAGGTAAAGCTAAGAAAATACCAAATTTTGATATTCTTTCAACTGGAGCTTCAATAATATCTCCAACTTTGCAAAGTTTTGCAAGTTCTGTCCAAGGATTTGCCTTAAGTCTTTTCATAGATAAACTAATTTTGTCAGAATCAATTCAGATAATTTGAACATTGATTTTGTCTCCAACTTTTGCATATTTAGATGGATCAGAAACATGTCACCAATCAATTTCAGATACATGAACTAATCATTCTAGTCATTCAAAAGTAACAAATAGTCAGTAAGTCAAAATACCGCTTACGGTTCATTCTACATTGTTTCCGATTTTTAATCATTCTAGCGATTTACTTCTGTCTTCTTCGATTCATGCTTTTTCAGAGAAAATTATTTTTTTACCTGCTTCGTCAACATTGATTACTCTTACTTTGAACGCTTTTCCTACGAGTCTATTCAAATGTGCTAGGATTTTTTCAGGATCAGCACCTTCAACCCTAGGATAATTCATAGGAGTAAGTTGAGAAACTGGGATAAATCATTTTATACCGTCAAGATCAACTAAAAGTCAACCTTTATTTGCTTCACTTGGCACAACAGTAAATATTTCTTTTGAACCAAAATAATCGTGTAATTTTGAAATCAATCTGATTTGACTTGCTTTTCTTAGAGATAACAACACTAATCCAGAATTTTCATCAAAACCTGTAATCATAGCTTCAATATGGTCTCCGTGTTGAATTTCACTAACGTCTTGTGTAGAAGAAGTAAGATCAGCTCAAGTTATTATTCATGTAAATTGACCATTAAGATCAACTAAAATCATTTTTCTAGATGCCTGAACCACAATTCAAGAAACAACTTCTCAAATTATAGGACAAACAATTGGTGCAGATTCCTTAAGCACAGCTCAGAAATCTTGTAATTTTGTCATAATAAGTAAAAGGTTAAAAAATAAAATTTAAAAAATATATGGGGCGATCAATGGGTCTCGAACCCACGACCTCTAGATTCACAGTCTAGCGCTCTAACCAACTGAGCTATGACCGCCATAGCAAAAATACCCTCGCTTTTTTAAAAGCGGGAGTATTCTATGGATTTTTTTAAAAAAAGCAAAAAATTTATGAAAGACAACAAAACTCAGTTTTATTAAAATCCCGCTTCAGTTTGTACTAGTCAAACCAAAGCGGGATTTTTTATATTTGAAATCAGCCTTTTCTTATTTATCACTCGCATCGCAAGAAAAAATAAAAATCATCCCAAATCAAAATTGGCTTTAATTCATTTCATACCTCATCTCATCCACATTCCCTGCTCCAAGAATGAGAATTACAGATGAATCTGGATTTTTTGCATCAAAATCTTTGATAAATTTGACTGTATTTTCCAGTCAATTCCCATTAATTACCTCCGGATAATTACTTTTTAATTCGCTCACAAATCTCTCCGTGGTCATATATTCTACATCGGATTTGCTATCACGAGAAAAATAAATATTCGGAATAATAAGAAAATCTGCGCTTCCAAAACAAGTTTTAAATTCTTCAAGTAATTTGATAGTTCTAGAATATTGATGTGGCTGAAAAACTACAAATAATTTTTTGTCAGAATATTTTCATTTTATAGCTTCGAGTGTAAGACGAATTTCAAGAGGATGATGTCCATAATCGCTCATTAGAATATTTCCATTTTCAGTCATTTTTATAATTTCTGATCTTCTCCAAGCTCAAGAATAAGAATTCAGTCTGTCGACAATAAAGTCATCTTCTAGTCAAACAATTTTTCCCACCACAAAAGCAAGTTTTGCATCAAATTCTATGTGAGTTCCTGGAATCTGTAAATCAAATTTTGGAAAATAAGTTTTTTCTCAATCTTTTTCAAAATAATTCTCATAAACCCAAATTTGTTTTTTGGTTGAATCTTTGAGTTTTTGGCTATTTGGACAATCTCCGTTCAAAATCATATATCATTTGGTCTGACCTTGAATTTGACGAAAAGCTAGAACATAATCATCTAGATCTTTATAATAATCAAGATGATCAAGATCAATATTTGTCACCACAAGAATCTCTGGCTCATAAGCCAGAAAAGATCTTTTGTATTCACAAGCCTCAATCGTAAAATAATTTCAAGTGCTAAAATGGAAATTTGATCAACCAAAATCTTTTAATTGAGTACCAACAATCGCTGACGAAATTTCTTGAAGCATAATAGAAACCATCGAAGTTGTCGTGGATTTTCCGTGAGTTCCAGTAATTGCAATAAGCTTCTTTTTGTTTACAACTTCGCCAAGAGCCTTTGGATAACTAAGAGCTTTTATTCAGAGTTTTAGTCCCAAAGCTAGCTCTTTATTTGCTTTCAAATTCTCTTCATAACTCAGATCCGGTTTTGTAATTATGGCTTCAGAATAGACAATCAGATCAACATCCTGTGGTAAAAAATCTTCATTTTCTCAAATTGAAACCCTGATTCATTCCTGATTTAGCTTTTTTATAAGCTCACTGTCATAAAGATCTGATCAGCTAACTTCATATCAAATGCTTTTATAATATCTTGCAAGTGCCGATATTCAGATTCAACCAATTCAGATAAAATGTGCTTTTGGCATACAAAAAAATTAGAATTAAACTTGAGTCTAATTCTAACTATATAAAAACTGAAATCAAACAAATATTTAAAAAATTAGATTTCTATTTTTTCTAAAGTCTCCGCCTTTAATCTTCTCATTTGTTCAAGATATTCTTCCAAAACCTTTATTTGTTGCTTATTTTTTGGATCAATTATGGTTCAAAAATTAAACCACATTTTTCAATTTTTATCACGACAAATAAAAACAGGCATAACACTTGCTTTCCCAATTTGTGCTAATTTTGCAAATCATTTAATTCAACTTTCTTGTATTTCTTTTCAGTCAGCCAAATTAAAAAGTCTCCCTTCTTCAACATTAAAAGATTCCTCGGGTGAAAAATCTTGAGATAAATTCTCTTTCCGAGCTCACCATGCATCTATAAGTATATTATTTCATTTTCTTAGAGAACGAGCTATATTTAGAACGGGTCATACATTTTCTAACATTGCATTTCATCTTTCCTCGGTATTTTTGTTGATAGGATGTCAATTATATACTTTATGAATAATTTTCTTTCTTAATTTTTGTTGTGCATTATATTTTTCTCTTTGATCCTCAGAATCAAATTTTAAATCCAAATCAAACCTAAAAACTATTTTTGAAAGTATTCAAGAATTGCTGAGCATTTTTTGTAAAACTGGCAAATCTTCTGCAAAGCCAGTTAATTTTCTAATTCCTGCAATTGGAATAACATGGTTTGATGCAAACATAACACCTTTTCAATCATCATTCATTTTATTTACGCGGGAAACTACTTGATCAAAATTTATATATCCATAATACGATCATGCGGTTAATAAACTATCTACACAATTATCCATTATCTCTTTTACTTTTACGGAAACTTTTTTTCTTAAAATTTCAATGGCTTTGCTTGCTTTATTTTTCTTTTCTTTTGCTACCATAACCAATACTTCTTTTAAAGACATATTTATAATTTTGAAAAAATAATTAATTTCTTATTATTATAGTGTATTCTAACCAAAAAGACAAAAATATGAACCAAAATTTTATCCAGTATTTCACAGAAAACTTTTTTCAAAACAAGCCAGAAGAACTGGATCTTTTTTTGAAAAGTTTGGGCAAAACAATCAAAAAAACTATAAGAATCAATACAAATAAAATTATTATTAAAGACTTTGAATCTAGATTCAAGAAAAAATGATATATTCTCTCCCCTACTTTTATCTCAAATGTTTTTTATGCAGAGAGATGAGAAAATTTCACGGATCCAGAAAAAAGACTTTGATTTAGTCTAGAACACTTGCTTGGATATTTTTACATTCAAGAACTTGGTGCTAGTTCTAGTGTACATTATCTCACAGAATGAAAAATTGATAAAAATCCTTACTTAATCCTAGATATGGCTTCAAGTCCAGGCGGAAAAACAACACAACTTGCTGAACATTATCCAAATTCTTTTATAGTTTGAAACGAATTTGATAAATGAAGATTGGCGCAACTTATCTCAAATGTAGAAAGAATGGGGTCGGACAACGTCGGACTTACTTACTACAACTGACTTTTTTTTGGAAAATTTACAGAAACTTTTGATAGAATATTACTGGATGCTCCATGTAGCTGAGAATGAGTTGGTTTCAAAGTACAAAATAATCTGAAATATTGGAATATCAAAAATACCAAAAAAATTGCAGAATTGCAATCCAAACTTCTGGAAGCTGCGCTAAATTCACTCAAAATCGGCTGAGAAATGCTTTATAGCACCTGTACGCTCAACAAAGAAGAAAATGAAAATGTCGTGAACTGAATTTTGTCGAAACACCCAAATTGTTTTGAAATAATGTTTGAAAAAAGATTTTGGCCACACATAGACAATACTTGAGGATTTTTTGTTTGCAAAATTAAAAAATTAAAAAGCATAAACTACAAAATCAAAGACAAAGAAATCACTTATAATACCTATATCAAACCGCTAAACAAAAAAGAAAATGAAATCCTAAGTAATTTTTGCAGAGATTACTGATTGGATTTAAAAGATTATATTCTCTACATTTTCAAACAAGAAGTTTTGGCTATAAAGAACGTAGGGAACGCAGATATGCATTCCCTACAAATACAAAATTTAATAAAGAAATTCTACCTTATCAAACTTGGTAAAAAAATCTGAAGAATAGAAGGCGACAAATTTGTCCCAAATTTTTATCTTGGGAGAGATTTTGAACTCAAATTGGCTCCAAAATATGAAATAAAAGACAAAAAAGAATTGGATTTTTATTTGAAAGGAAATGAATTAATCGTAGTAGGGAACGCAGATCTGCATTCCCTACACATTTCATCACAAAGCGAATTTTATCAAATAAAATTCGCAAATGAAAATATCTGACTCGGATCTATAAATAAAGAAACAGGAAAGATAAGAAATGTTTTTCCTGTTCAGTGGCTGAGAAGATAGTCTTAATAATCCCGTGATGATATTCTAACTTCTTCCTGCCTTATTTTTACTGCTTCTTTTCTTTCTTTTTCTTGTTTATCTTTTATTCTTCTTATCAAGTCTAACTTTTTTAGGACACTCAATTCTACAGTTTTAAACATATATTTTTACATTTCTTTCAGTAGGTGAAACTATGGAATTTAACCAAAATTCTTTTCGGTATCCATCGCAGTAATAATACTTTTTACTGATTCTTCAGTAAGATTAATAATTATAGCCATTTTTATTAAAGTTAAGAAATAACTTTCATATTATATATACCTTAATTATTAAGGCAAGTTAGTATAAATCATTTTCTACTCTAAATATTTCACTATTTTTCTTCCTTATCAGCAAATATCACTAGTCGATCTGGATAGCTTTTTTTAGTTTTATTCCAGACTCCTTGGCAAGTAATAAGATTGAGATGAGATTTTTCGTCATTTGAATTGAATATATCTGATGTATCAGCATTTGGATTAAATTTTTTACTTTCACGCACTATAAAAGAAACAGTAACTCATTTATCATCTTCAATATATATTTGATCACCCTTTTCCAACTTATGTAAATCATTAAATACAGTTGAAGTGCCATCTTTCCATATTCCATAATGTCCCGCAATAACAGCATTACCATTATCTCAGGGACGCGGTCAGAGATCAAACCATGCAACATTAGCGCGGCCTTTTGGTAAATCCATTGCTCCTTGAGACGTAATACCAACATACTCAATGGTGGCATCAACACCAATCTTTGGGATTTTGAGACGAATTGGAAGTTCTGATTTTATTTTTTCTGGAACAATAATATCTTGGATTGTTTCAGCTGAATTATCCTCGACTGTGGATCAAACTTGTTTAACAAAAGGATTCAAATCAAATATACCAAAAGTTACACACAAAATAGCTATTAAAGGAAATATAATTCCTATAATACTAATTATAAATAGCTTCCCTTTTGATAAGATTTTTATATGCATAATTATCAAAGGTTAATAATCCAAAAGTCTTACTAAAGCTGAGCCTTTACAGCCTAAAGGCAGAGCACATTATCAAATATTATTTATTGACTAAATTTTTTGTTTT
>JAQUZJ010000068.1 GCA_028691375.1 Candidatus Altimarinota bacterium
TCCAATGTTGATTAAATTTTATCAATATTCTCTTAAGCTTACAATAAATAAAAACTCGGAATTTTAATTCCGAGTTTTTATTTGTGTTTGTCAAGCTTTTATTTTGATTTTATTTGGTTTTTGTGCTATTATTTTATTGAAAGAAAATTTAGTTAAAATAAACAAAAACAAATGAAAAAGTTTCTATCAGTTATGATAATTTTATTTCTATTTTCAAATGAAGCTTTGTGAATGTCTAAAGAGACCAGCGGAAGGATTTTAGATGATTTTAATAAAAGGCAAAAAGTTATGCTTTTTGAGAATGTTCCTTTTACTTCTCAAGATGATGCTATTGTATTTGATAAAGATAATGCTGTTGCTGATTTACAAGACACTATTGATAAATTAGAAGCAAATAAAGAGCGTTTTAAAACAAAGAAAAGGGAAGTTAAGATTCAAAAATTTTCTCTTACTCAGGCCATAGAAGATATTGACAATAGTATTAAGGAAACTGAAAATTCAATAGAAGATATAAAAAAATCTATTCTTGATAATGAAAAAAATATAGAAGAATATGTGAAAAAAATGCAAGATTTACAAGTTAAAATTGATTCTAGTAAAAAAACTATTTTAGACTATCTTTCTTATATATATTCAAAATGAGATATGGTTTATGATGGTGAACAAGTTGATCTTTTAAAGAGCATAGTTTTGAATGATTGAAATGTATCTGATGTTTTTAATGATATTTATTTTAAAAGTCTAATTGAAGCCACTGGTCAGAATTTTATAGAAAATTATAGAAAATTTATTGCTGAGTATTATGTAACAACAGAGGAATTAAAAAAACAAAAAAGTGAGAATACCAAATTAAAAAATAGGCTTTCTATGAGAAAAAATGATCTTTCAGAACAAAAAATATATAAAGAAGAATTATTAAAAATTACAAAAGGGCAAGAAGCTTTGTTTAATCAGTTTCTTATAGCTCAACAAAATAAACAAGATTCTATAAAAGAACAAATCAAGACTATAGATGATCAATATGGTAAAAATTTTTCAAAAATAGCAGAAAAATATAATTGTTCATGAGTAGATTTTTCTAGTCTATATTCTTCTTGAAGTGAAGAGGGTGAGAATACTGAGGATTCATGAACCTGAACAGAAGAACAATCAGATATTATCAAATCAAATAATCAAGATAAAATAGATTCAAAATCAGAAAGTCCAGATTGTGTAAAAATTAGACAATATTTTGAATTAGAAAAAAAATTGAGAGAATATCCAATGGCTAAACCAAATATTTTTAGTTGGCCAGTAAAATGACAAAGGTGAATTTCTGCATATTATAAAGACCCAGAATATACAGAAGCCCTGTGAAGTGAACATGAAGCCGTAGACATAAGAGTTAGTCAATGAACCGATATTACAGCTCCAGCAGCATGATATGTGTATTTAATAAATTCTCCAGCTTCTTGAAACTATGCTTATATTGCACTCAAACATGCAGATTGATATGTGACTTTTTACGGTCATGTATCAGAAGTATTAGTAAAAGAATATGATTTTGTAAAACCTGGACAAGTATTTGCAAAAAGTTGATGAGCAAAATGAACTCCTTGAGCTTGACCTATGACAAGTTGAGCACACTTACATTTTGAAGTTTATAGATATAAAAATTCTATTGATCCTCTAAACTATCTAGACCTTACAAGTTTGAATTATAATGACCTTCCAGAAAAATATAAAGTAAAATATCTTAGAGATCTTCAAAATCGTTATTGAAATAGAGTAAATGTAAGTAAATATCAAAAATTTTTCATTGAATGAAATTCAGAGGTTGAAAGACAAAAGAATTTCTTAGCTAAATATGCAACTTCTAGTTTTAATGATTGGAATATATGGGTAGAAGAAAGTGTAAATGCCAAAATTGATCCAAGTTTCTTGATGTGTGTATGACTTGCTGAAAGTTCGCTTGGAAATCATCTAAAAACCGCAAATAATGTTTGAAATGTCTGAAATGTTGATTCGGGTTGAACTTATTCTTTTAGTTCTCCTCGTGAATGAATTTATCGGATGACCAAGACTTTTAATAATAGATTTCTAAAGCAATATAAAACAATGGACAAGCTTTCTAGATGGGGAAATCAAAATGGACCAATCTATGCATCGTCTCCAGAAAACTGGCATAATAATTTAGTCAGATGTATTTCAGCCTTAAAAGGTTATGTAATAGAAGATAATTACAAATTTAGATTAGATAAATAAAAAATATGGAAGCAATAATTTCTTTAGAACAAAATAGTTCGGTAGAATGATTGAGCGAAAACATTCTAAAAATCATGAAAAATATGAACAGCAAAATTAAAGTTCTTTTTTGAATATCCAAGAATGTAAAAGATCAGGTATTGAATATTTTAAGTATTGCTAAAAACAATATAGAACATCAGGTTCAAGAAAAGCCTATTTCTGAATTACAAAAATTGGCTCAAGAATTAAGAATGTTTAGTATGGATTTATGAAAAGAAAAGGCTTTGTTAGATAAGGTTACGGTTTAATTACAAAATTTTCCAAAAAAACGCCTAACAAGGCGTTTTTTCGTACTTTATAAATTCAAAGTTTTCAAATTTTTTTCTTTCAATTTCTTTGAATTTATCTTCAAAAGCAGGGAAGTAGGTATCACCCTCAAATTCTCCAGGAATTAAACTAAGATAAATATAATCCACAAGATTTTTATTCAAAAAAGTTTGGTAAATTTGAGTTCATCAGATTATGAATATTTTTTCAACAATATTTTCATTTTCCAATTTTTCAAGCATTTCTTCAATTGAATTATACGTTTCAATTCAATCAATTTGAGTTGAACTCAATACGATATTTCTTCTATTTGGAAGGGGTTTTCCGATTGATTCATAAGTTTTTCTTCACATTACAATAGTTCAACCTGTTGTTATTTCTTTAAAACTTTTCAAATCTTCTGGAATGTGCCAAGGTAATTTACCATTTTTGCCTATGGTTCTATTTTTTGTTATTGCAACAATAATAATAATTTCCATTATTCTCCTAATAATTTTTTTCTTTTTGCTTCAGCTTTTTCTTCTTGTTCTTTTCTTGAGGCTCAGGCTCTCATATCAGCTTTGATATACTTAGAATAAATTGGAGCAATTTTACTAAATTGTCTGAAAAATTCTTGAGTAAGAGTTCTATAACTTTGGTGACAATGAGGAGTGGTTCTAAGTTCTGCTATATAAGCAACTTGTCCATAGTCCATTTCGTAAGTTGTACTTACAAGATTTCAGAAAGCACTTATATATTCAGTCGCATAAGGATATTCTTTTACTAATTCTTTAGCAAAGGCAGTTACTTCTGTCATTACTTCATCATACTTTGCCTTGTATTCTTCCATTCATTTTTCGTCTACAAATTCTGGATAATCATAACCAATTATTCCACAAGCTCATTGCCGAAGCTGTTTTGTGGCTCTGTGTCTTTGCAAGTCCCTATAGGCTGCAAAATCCATTATAAATTGTGCTAATACAGCTCAGTGTTGTATTTCCCTAGGCATTCTATCAAATTCTCATCTGTCTTTTAGAGCTAACTCCATAAGTTTTTCTTTTTCGGTTTGACTCATTGTTTTCACTTTTTCCAAACATTCTTCAAAAGTATAAAAAACTCATCTAGCATTATAATAAACCAAAGAAGCTAAAATCTCATTATCAATATCTGTATATCTAACGATTTGTACTCTTTCTGAATCTCTAATTCCTTTATAAAATGGCAAATTTTCATTTGTGAAATTCTTTCTAACATAATTAGCTAATTCTTCTTTTCTTTTTATTTCAAAATCATTTGCTTTTACATGTCTTAATAATCCTGGACTAAGTTTTATTCATTCTTCATACATAGATTGTGCGATTGTTCTAATTTCTTCGAGTGGACTAGATAGCATCCATGACAGATGTGTTTCAAGAGTTCTTGTTGAAAAAGATGCTCCAAGCGCAGTTGATACAGAATTTGGTAGAAAATAACGAGTAATATCAAAAATTTTTGCATTCAAAGTAGCCATATAAGCTCATTCTGAAGAGAATTCGTCTCTGTCAATAATATTATTTTTAACCACAAAATCACGAACTATGGGAAGCATATTTTTATAATTTTCAAAAAGTTTTTCTAGAAGTTCTTTGGCTTTAGTTTCATATTTAGTTCACACTAATTCTGGTGGAAAAACAATTTTGTCCATAGAAAATTCTAGATATCTTGTGGATTTTTCTTGAAAATCTCATAGACAAGGAAATGGTGCTTCTATAAATTTTGTGAAAACTTGACTTACTCATTCTACAACGTATCTGATTCTATCAGCATCTTTGAGGGAATTATGTCCATATTGGACTCACCATTTGTACAAAAAATCAGAAGCTTTTTTTTCAAAGATTTCTAGTTTTGGATTGTTATTTGATTTGATAGCGGAAGCTAGTTCATCCACAGAAATATAGTCTTCTTTGGTAATTTTTCCATCTTCAAACATTTTTTGAGTGTCATCAAAAAGTTTCAAAAATCTATCCCTAAGTGAAACATGAGATCTGGAATATTGTCATACTAAAAAAGCCCACAATTGATTACTCAAATTATTAGTTGCACAATAGATATTTTTATCTATATTTGTGAAAAAGTGTAATAAGACTATTTTTTCACTTTCTGTATAATCTTTGTGTGGAATTAGAGGCGTTAAAGTTCAAGTTATCGTCATGTCATTTTTTTTATTTTTAAACAATCTAAATAATATAAAAAATCTTTTTTCTTCCAAAAGATTTTTATAAAAAATCCCAAGAAATTCTTGGGATTTTGATTATCTTTTTGTACTCAGCACGAAAGGTAATAGGGCAGCTATCCTTGCTCTTTTTATACCATTTGCGATATCTTTTTGGTGTTTTAAGCATGTTCCAGAATAATATCTAGGAACTATTTTATTAAATTTTGTTAAAAATCTTCTC
>JAQUZJ010000012.1 GCA_028691375.1 Candidatus Altimarinota bacterium
TTTACCAGTGAAGATACTTGAATAAAATCAACATTTTCTACAAAAACATCTATGGAATTAAAATTAACTTATAAAAATAATAAATAACATTATGGAAGCTTTAAAAAATGTATTCAAACAATTCTCTAAAGAAGATTTAAAAGATAAAGAAATAAATGAAGAAAAAATTCAAAATGAAAGATTTAAAAGAATGATTGTAACAAATATTTTTATAACTTTCATTATATCTCTATATTTCTATTATGAAATATACCCAGTTTTCCCAACAATAGAAGAAAATGTAGCCATTTCTAAAGAAAAATTTGATTATAACAATAAACTAACAAATAATTGAGTTGACTGAAGTAGTCTAACAAAAATTCTTACTCAAGATTGAGCAAACAAAGAAAAATTGAGTGAAATTATGAAAAATCAAAAAGAAATACTTGTATTAATTGAAAAACCAAAAGGATATTCTTGAACTTACTTGGATTGGGTTTCTGAAGAATTAAACAAAAAAAGTGAACTTGAAGATGAAATCAAAAGAAATGAGGAAATAATTGGTAATATTATTCCTACTTACTATCCTTTATCTGTAAATGATAAAACCATAGAAGAAGCAGATAAAGTAAAAGCAAAAACAAGAATAAGTTTATATTCTTTGGTTTATTATATAGAAGAAAATATATTAAAAAAATATAATTTAGTTAGTACTAATTCTATTTGAATAGATTGAATAAAATTTGAAAAAACAAATATCCTCTGAGGTAATATTTGAACCCTTTCTTTTAGTTTAGACTTCAAATGAACCAATTCTAACATAAGAGATTTTTTAGATGAAATACAAAGTTCAGGAAAATTAAACATTAAAGACTGAAAACTTTATCCTAGAGAAAATGTTCAAAGTGGTTCCACATTAAATAACATCCTTATAACAATAGAAGAACTTAGTTTCAATGAACTGATTATAGACTTAGATGAACAAAATTCATGAAATATAAAATTAAATTTATATATCAATTGAGTTGATGCAAAAGATGTGTTGGATTTCAAATTAAAAATAAAGGAGGATGCAGAAAAACTAAAAAATCAAATAAATAAAGTTATTCCTTCTTGTAATAACTTAAATAATGCTTTTATAAAATCTGAAGAGTGAATTAATACTTGTTGAGGTCTTAAAAAGGCTCTCTCTCAAATTGAAATGATAAAAAAGAATGTAGATTCAAATGGTAATCTAACTTGATCCTGAAGCACTGAAACAAGTAAAGATGCCAAAAATGATTCTACAGCAAATTTTGAAAGAATATCTAAAATAAGTATTTCATTAAATAAAATCCAAGAAGATTTTGATAAGCTTAGTAAAATATTAATAGACAAATCAAACTTAAAAATTAATCTAGAAACTAGTGGTACTGGTAACACAAATACTTGAAGTTTAAATAATAATAAATAGTAAAATGCCAACAAAAGTAGATGAATTAAAAGAGGAAATATACAAATGAGATAACACACAAAAAATCTGTGATTTTATTATTTGATGAGCATTGGAAGTTTGAAGTTCAGATATACATATAGAACCAATGACCAACTCAGTAAGATTAAGATATAGAGTAGACTGATCTTTAAGAGAAATTATAGAATATCCTGTTTTTTTACACGCTCAAATTATTGCGAGATACAAAATAATGTCGTGATTAAAAATAGATGAATCTAGAAAACCTCAAGACTGAAGAATTTCAACAACTATTGATTGAAAAGCTTTGGATCTTAGAGTATCTTCTCTTCCTACAGTTTCAGGTGAAAAGATAGTAATGCGTATAGTAGATAAAAGTAAAAAAATTCCAGAGTTAGAAAACTTATGAGTAGAATGAAGAAACGGTATCTTATGGGCTAAAGCTATTTCTATGCCTAATTGAGTAGTACTCACAAGTTGACCAACTTGAAGCTGAAAATCAACAACATTATATTCTTCTGTTAATAAATTAAATACTCCTGATGTAAATATAATGACACTTGAAGATCCTGTGGAAAATGTACTTGATTGAATAAATCAAAGTCAGGTTCATCCAGATATTTGATATACTTTTGCCACATGACTTAAAACTGCCCTTAGACAAGACCCGGACATTATACTTGTATGAGAAATAAGAGATAAAGAAACTATAGATATCGCAATAGAGGCATCTTTAACATGACATCTTGTATTGTCGACAATCCATACCAACTCTGCAGCTGAAACAATAACAAGAATAATAAATATGTGAATTCAGCCATTTTTATTGCCAGCAGCAATTAATGCAATTATGGCACAAAGGCTTATAAGAAGACTTTGTAAACATTGTAAAAAAGAAATAAGACCTGAAGAATTAGATGAAAATATGCAAAAAATGATAAAAAAAGCAATAGCAAGAACTCCTAAAGATGAATTACTGTCTAGAGTTTGAGAAGAGATTTTAAAAAATCCAATATTTTACACGGCAGTAGGATGTCCAGAATGTCAAAATGTTTGATATAAAGGAAGAGTGTGAATGTATGAAGTATTAGAAATCACACCAAAAGTAAAACATATGATATTAAAATGAAATAGCTGAATAGAAATAAACGATGCTGCAATAGAAGATTGAATGATTTCTCTAGAACAAGATGGTATAATGAAAGCTCTAAATTGACATACGTCTCTGGAAGAAGTCTACGAGGCAGCTAAAGAAAATGCATAATTTTAATTAATAAAACTCAGTAATTACTATAAATTCTAAGTTCTAAAAACCATTCTTAATTTCTTAATCTCAAAAACATGTCTGAAGATATAATCATATTGGGAACCAAAAAAGAAGAAATAGTAAAAAAATCTACTGGTTTTAGCATAGCTGGTTTAGATGAAATGATGTTAGCTAAACAAAAATTAAAACTAAAACATAAGGTTGGTTTTTATAGATTATTGGCGACAATGGTAAATGCCTGAATGTCTATAATGAAATCTTTAAATATTCTTGAAAGGCAAGAAAAAAATCCAGTAATGAAAAAATTTTATTTATCTGCTGCTGATTGAATAAAAGAATGAAAAAATTTTAGTGAAATATTAAGATGATATAATGAAAATTTTTCTGATTCTGAATGTTCTATTATAGAATCCTGAGAAAAAACTTGAAAATTAAACCATTCACTGTTACAACTAGCAGACCAAATGGAAAAAATAGCAAGTATCTCAAGAAAATTAAAATGAGCATTAATATATCCTACTGCTATTATGGTTGTTATGTTTGCGGCAATGTCAGTATTAATGGTTGCCGTTGTACCAAAAATATTAGAAATATTTTGAGATGATCAAAGTAAACTTCCTCAAACAACAAAAGCTCTGGTAGCAGTAAGTGATTTTTTTGTGAAATATTGGCCTTACATGCTATTTCTTATAATTGCCTCTGTAATATGAATTTCTATAGCCAAAAAAACTCCAACTTGAAAATTATATTTTGATAAAGTAATGCTAAAAATACCTATAGTTTGAAACTTAACACAAAAAGTGATTTTATCAAAATTTGCAAGAGTTTTATCAAATCTCTTATCGAGCTGAATATCAATTGTAGAATCCTTAAGAATACTTTCTGATATAGTAGATAATGAGGTTTATAGACAAAGAATATTACTTTTAAGGGAAGATGTAAAAAGATGAATAAAAATTTGAGATAGTTTAGAAAACGATCCATTATTTCCAGATATGCTTATACAAATGATAAAAGTGTGAGAACAAACTGCCAAATTGGATACTATTATTATAAAACTCGCTGATTTTTATGATGAAGAAGTTGACACTGCCATAGAAGCCCTACAAAAAACTATGGAACCAATTATTATAGTAATAATGGCAATAGGTGTTTGATTTATTGCTGTGTGAATAATGTGACCTATAATGAATATGGCTGATACAATAAGTTGATCATAAAAAGCACTATAATGATACTCTAAAATCTAGATAATAAAAATTACTATTAAACCCAAATATTAAATTTTAAGAGTATAATTATCCAATAAATCTAGACAATAAACATAAGTATATTAAGCTAAGAGAAATTTTAATCTCTTAACAAAAATAATTATTAGTAATAATAGAAAAAGAGGGTTAAAGCTTAAAAAAGTGTGCTAATTTTTACTAAATATTGGCTTTAAATAAATTAAAAGTGCGCTAAATTAGTGATAATTAATATTTAAATTTGGGTCTTCCCTAGTTAAGAGTTAAATTTCTCTAAAATTTGTTGTATAATACAGTTTAAATCTAATCAATTTATTCTTGTATATATATCTAAATCGGATTCTTTCAAATATAAATGTAAGAATTCTTTTCTTATTTAATTAAACTTGTTTAATCTTCTCTTTGTAAAGTTCCAAAATGATTCTATTAAATTTATGCGTTGTTTTCATCTTGCAAATTCATTCGCTCAATGATGAATCCTATAATGTTTTTCATAATTATTTTTAGATTTAATTTCAATAATTCAGCAGTTTTTGTTGCTGTCGAATCAAGTGTAAAACACTTGATAATTTCTTTGGTTTTAGAATTATCAAGTCTTGCTCATTTTCTGTATCTGTTTTTTATCTTCATAGTGCCAATATACTAATAATATTTTTAGTCAACTGGGGAAGACCTCTAAAACATTGAGGAACTAACCCATGTTATACCAATGCAAAAAACTAGAGAAACTTTTTGAGAAGAATCTAGTTTGCATATAATGATTGAAACTTATGATTTTACGAATAAATAATTCATATAACCAGTATTTTTGTACATTTTATTAATATAAAAAAAGGGGGTATCTTTTAAAACTTTAAAAACCAATTTTATGTTTTGTTTTATTCTCGGTAAAACTCCAAAATTATCAATAGCTGAAATCCATTCTTTATTTCCTAAAATAGAATTAGTTCAGGCTTCTGAGAGTTTTTTGATTGTAAAAAATCTTGAAGAAAATATTTTGAGAGAAAAATTTCATCAAATATGATGAACCTTAAAAATTATTAAAATTATTAAAAATATTAAAGATAAATGAGCTTTCCTTAGAGAATCTGTGCTTTATATTCAAAATAAAGAACTTGATTGAAAAGTAAATTTTTGAGTTTCATCTTATTGAAACAAAATCAATAATTTTACAACCGGACTAGAAATCAAAAAAATATACAAAAAAGAAGGTACAAGTAACTTGAGAATGGTTAATAAAGACCCAGAAAATCTCAATAGTGCTGTAATTAAAAAAGAAAAACTAGATCAAAATGAACTCGAACTTAATTTTATAAATACTTCTCAAAGGTGTTATTTTGGTATTACAATACTTTCTCAGGATATTGATGAATATTCCAGAAGAGATTTTGAAAAATTCCGTGATATGAACATTTGAATGCTCCCACCAAAACTGGCTCAAATAATGATAAATCTAGCTTGAGACTGAAATGTTTATGATCCCTTTTGTTGACTCTGAACTGTGCTCATAGAAGCTCTAAATTCTTGAATTAAAAATGTCTACTGAAGTGATATTTCTCCAGAAATGGTCGAAAAAACTAGAAGGAATGTTGAGACCGGTCTCATTTTCCTCCAAGATGCCTCTAGAATCTGAGAAACTAACAAAATCAAACTCAATGAGACCGGTCTCAACATCGTAACTGAATGATATTTATGACAAGTTTTTTCTCAAAGAAATATAAGTTTGGATCTTATAAAGGAAGAAAGATTGAACCTTATCAAGATTTATAAATGATTTTTTGAATGATTACAAAAAGCTAGTTTTAAGTGAAACATTGTTATTTCTTTCCCTTTTTGGGAAATGAGATGAACCTATATCTACTTTGAAGAAATTTATGATCTTCTAAAAATAAAAAAAATAAAAATTCACAAGCTTTTACCAGAGGCTTGTGAATTTAAAGAAACAAAATTATGAAGTCTACTTTACAAAAGAGATAATCAGACTGTTGGGAGGGAGATTTTTAAGTTAAGTTTGAATTAGATTTTTGCATAATAGAAAAATATTGAAATAATAAGAAATCATCTAATCAAAAGAGTGTTTGCACAAAACTAATGCAGAAAGTAGTTATTCAGATGTTACCTAGGAAATCTTAAATTTCTTTTTTTTCCATCATTGCAATACAAACCTTAATTTCAAGGTAAGAAATATTAGAAAAACCTAGCTCTTCAAGTCTGTCTTTTATAAATCTAAGTTTATCAATTTGCCCCGAAAAATCTGAATCAATTACTTTTTTTATATTTTTTAGATTATCTATGTCTGCAATTTTTAGAATGTCACTTCTCAATAAATCTCCGTTTTCATAAAGTTTGGAAATGTGTCATTCAATTGTTGTAGTACTCATTTCTCTATTTTTAGCAATCTCTTTTACACTTTTTCATTCTTGAAACAATTTCAAAGTTTCTAGATAAGTATTGTCTACTTTTATTTTTGAGCTGATTTTTTCTCAAATTCCTTTAAGTCATTTTTTTATTTTTTTGAAAACATTGTCTTTGACCTTCATGGCAAGATATGATTGCAATTCGTGTTCATGAGATTTGAGAACCTGCTCCCTTTTTATTGATGGAGATCATTTATCTGTCAAAGAAAGTACTGGATACATTCAAGAAGTTTTTTCTAAAAAACCTTGCATTAGCAAAGATTCAATTAATCATTGAACTAATTCACCACTATATTCAGCAAGCACTCAATAATCTTTATCTTCAGAAAGTCATTTTTTATCACGATTTCACTGTAAAAAATCTACAAAAACCTGTACTCCAAATCTTCTATCAAATTTTTTGACTAC
Organism: Candidatus Altimarinota bacterium; assembly: GCA_028691375.1. Lineage (GTDB taxonomy): Bacteria > Patescibacteriota > Gracilibacteria > BD1-5 > UBA2023 > STD2-258. Next base: position 6,772 of record JAQUZJ010000012.1, read on the forward strand.
ATCCAAAACTATCTCAAAAACCGACAAATTAACAAGATTTTTTGTTTTTCAATTATCAAATTTATCTTTTTCAATACAATAATCACAAACTCAACAATTATCTCATAAAGTCACTAAATCTTCTTCATCACCAAAATATTCCAAAATAAATCTTTTTCTACAACTAGGATAGAATAGCAGTTTTTTGATTTGTTCAAGTTTGTAGTAGGCTTCTTGTTCTAATAATTCCTGTTTTTGCCAATCAATCAGAATCCCTGTATCTTTTCTTTTTTCTTGAATAAGTGTAACTCATCTTCATCTGAATCATTCATCTGTATCTTGATCAAATCACTTACTCAAAATCCCATATTTTTCAAGAATTTTTAGTATGCTTCCAACTTTCATATCACTTTTTACTCAACTTTCCCCCGCCATTACAGCATAAGTTTTAAGAATTTGATGTCATCTTCATTCCCCAAGCATAAAATCTTTGTATAAATAATGATAAAAATCTAGAATTTCAGATTTTCCCGGATAAGTATTTTCTATAAAAAATTCTTGGATTTTTGTGTCTCCATAGCTTGCAAGTACAATTCAAAACGATTTTTTGGAGTCTCTTCCAGCTCTTCAGACTTCTTGATAATAATTTTCAATACTTCCAGGAAGATTGTAATGGATAACAAATCTTATATCTTTTTTATCAATTCACATTCAAAAAGCATTGGTTGCAACAATTACTCTATATTTTCAATCCATAAAATTATTCTGCATAAATTCCCTTTGATCAGAAGTCATTGCTCAAGTATAAACTCAAACTGACTCTTTATTTGCTTTCAAAAAAGTATAGACTTCATCAACCATTTTTCTGCTTGAACAGTATATTATTCCAGATCCAGGAGTTTTTTGTAAAATTTCCAGAGTTTTTGCAAGTTTTTCTTCTTTTTTACTAATTTCTCGAACTAGAATTATGATATTTTTCCTATCAAATCATTTTGTAAAAATATTATAATCGGTAAGTTTGAGTCTATCAATAATATCTTGTCTTACTTTTTTTGTTGCTGTTGCCGTTAATGCCATTACTGGAAAACTATTATTTTGTTTGAGTTGTTCTAAAAATCCTTTTATCTTCATATAACTAGGTCTAAAATCGTGTCACCATTGACTGATACAATGAGCTTCATCGATAGCAACCAAAGCTATTTTCACACTTTGCAAAACATTTAGAAATTCATCTGAATTTAATCTTTCTGGAGCAATATATAGAAATTTAATTGGATTTTTATCAGCAAAACTGATTTGTGATAATTCTCTCAAAATCATCTTTTGTTCACTCTGAGAAATGGTTGAATTGATAACTTCGGCTCTAATATTTAATTCATTAAGCTTATCAATCTGATCTTTCATAAGAGAAATAAGTGGTGAAATAACAATAGTAAGTCAGTCCAGCACAACTCCTGGTAATTGATATGTAAGCGATTTACCGCCTCAGGTCGGCATAAAAACTAACGTGTCTTTTTGATTTATTACATTCTCAATAATATCTTTCTGTCATTCATTAAAAACTTTAAGTTTAAAAACTTCCTTTAATATTTTTTCTAAATTTTGCATTGTTTTTATAAAAAGTTAACGCAATTAAGTATACTCAAAAAGACAAAATAAGCACTTTTTTTATTTATTACTTTGGTTTTGGGAATTTTTGACATTCACACTTGTCCATTATCCTAATATATATTAATCCATTGTGCTTTACTAACTTCATAGATCCTGAAATAAAATCGAAAATCAAGTTTGTCTAAAAAGATTTTATCTTTATATAGTGCCTATAATATCATATAAAATTGCTCAATAAAAACGAGCCCTCCATTACAACTCATATAAGTGAAAAAATTATTGTGTTATATACTATAATAATTGAGGTTCATACCATCATAACTTTTCTCATTAATTTATTATCAGCAATACATTGAGATATAATTGCAAAATATGTCGAAAGTCAGTGACAAGAAGAAAACATTTGAACCATAATTAACCTCTAATTGAAAGTCGCTGACTGAAGTCCGCGACTTTCGAAAGCACAAATCTATTTACTTTTTTATCACGAACTCTATATTGTCTGGATTGGAAGCGACTTTATTTAACCAAAATGGTGAAAAATCAATAGAAACCTGTGAAACATTTTGACTATTCAAAAGAATTGATTTTGCTTCTTCTGGAGTTGTACTCACAATAAGATTTTTGAGTTTTTTAGTTAGGTTATTCGACGAATTTTCAAAATCATAAGAAATTGTGGAATCCATTTCTGTCGTTGCTTTCATATAAAAAGGGTTTTCTGTTTTATTTAAAATATTAGTAACTTTTACAGAATCTTCATTCAATCAAATAAGTTTTTCTGTACCAGAAAGTATTGTTTCATTCAAAACAGTTTTTAAATAAAAAATTGTATCATTTTTATTATACATATATGTAGTAATAACTGTTTTTCATTCTAAAGTTACATCATCTCTAATATCTCATACTTTTATTCATCCAGTAAGTGTAACTTCTCAAACATCATATTTTATGATTTCATTAACTGGTAAAATTTGATAGTTTGAATTATTTTTTGTATTTTCAGCTTGAATTTTATTTTTAAGATCATCCAAAGCTTTGGCTTTTAATTTTTCTATAAAAACTCATTTAAATTTTTCGAATTCTGTTTTTGTAAGTACGTGATTTTTAAGGTCTGCTCATCCTAAAAAATCAGTCTTTGCCTTTGCATAAACTTTATCTTTATTGAATTTTAGTCAAGGAATAATCATAAGTGTTCAGGTTTTGATGTTTCATTTTGCTCAAATAATTTTGCCATTTGTGTCATAAATATCAGCAATAACTTTTATATCTATACTACTATTTGCTGGAATTTTTACCCAATTATCAGCTCTATAAACTAATCAATCTTTTGTAACAAATCTTGTTTTTGGTTTAAAGGATTGCTCTTGACTCAATTCATTTACTATAATTATTACTCAATTAGATTTTTTAGTACTAGATTCATCTATTGTAGAAACATTAAAAAAATAATTCAGATTTGTTTCATTTGAAATTTTTTTAACATCCACATAAGATTTGTTATTTATAGATTCATCTTTATTTTCAGAATATATAAGATTTCTCATAACTGGCTTTATGGTAAGTTCTGGAGTTATATAAACATAGGTTTTTGGTATTGCAAAATAAAATATCACAACAAGCAAAGTAACTGACATTATAAGTCCCGTAAAAAGTAGAAAAAGATTTGATTTTTCTTTTAAGTGATTTTTTTTATAAATTAAATTTCTTTTGATAAAAAAAGATGAAATCATAAAATGAACTCTTTTTACCTCATAAATAAGATATTCAAAAAATGTAAAATTATGTTTTAAGATATTTACATTGGTAATTTCCTCTCAAGTATCTTCAACTTCACTTTTATAAAAATAATTTATTCAGAGAGATTCACACATTTTTTTAATATCTTTGTCCGAAGAAATAATGCTAAATTTCTTTCTTGGAAATTTGTAAACCAAAAGTTTGAGATTTAAATAATTTCTCAAAACCAAACTTTCATCAATATCCAAAAAAACATTTTCATGTCAGATAGATTCATTTTCTATCTTTTTAAGAACATCAATAATCATTGAATCACCCAGAATTTTTATTTTTTTATTAGACATACCCAAAAACTTTTAAATTTAAATAATTTCATAATTATAAGAAGAAGCCAAAGAATGTTATTTGAAAAATAAATTATAATGTCATTGTAACATCTCGCAAATGACATCAGTTTTATATTTTCTAACTTTTATTCATATCTATAAATAATATATCTCAAGATTTTAGCTATTGGATCTTTTTTGGAATCAAAAATCTCAATTCAAGCTTTGGCAGCTGAAACCGTGGAGGCAAAAGAAAATTTGTCCAAATCCTTGAAAGTATTCTCTTCAATAACTGGATCATAAATTTTGATTTTATTGAAATCTTTATTATTAAAAAAATCCTTTAATTTGGTTTTAACAAGATCTGTAACAGAACTTCAAGATAGAAAAATATTCCTAAAAACTGCATTTTGAGCTATATCAAAAATTGCAATAAAAATCGCATCAAACAAAACATTAAAAAAATCATCAAAGATTTTTTTGTGTTTTTCATAATTTATATCTGGTGAAAGCATTATTTCTCTTATTTCAAAATAACTTAAATTTAGATCATTTTTAAATTGTTCTTCAAGTAAAGACCATCAAAAATTGATAACATTAAATCCTAAAATCTCGGATTTATCTTGTAAAATAACTGTAGTCTTTGAATAACCAAAATCAATAAACAAATTTTGATCATTTACAAAAGGTGAACTTTCAACAAGTTTTGGCAAAGAAATAGGAATAGGAATGATAGAAATCAAATTTTTATTGAGATTTCTAATCAAAGAACTAAAAATATTATATTTAGAGACTGGGGCAAAAACATTGATAAGATTGAATCTTATATTTTTACCAGTAAATCAAACAGGATTCGAAAACCTTTGTCAATCAATGGAAATTGAAGTAATAGAAGTGGTTATTAATTTCATTTCACAATCAATAATACCAACTCTAGATTCGGCTTTGGTTTTGATTTTTTCTATAGATTTGTATTCTACTTTTTTAATCATATCATCTATCTCAGACATTTTTATGGGTGAATTTTTGTCTTCCCTAAGATAATTCATTCCTATAAAATTATAAATCAAATATTGAGAATTAAAACAAACCACAATATCATCAGGAATTTCTGATAAATTTTCTCAAGCTTTCAAAATGGCTTTTTTAATTGTGTTTGAAACTCCGCTAAGATTTACAATCTCTCAATCCGCAATATCACTTTTTGCCTGAGGAACTTCAGCACTTCAAAGCAAAGTTAAATTACCTTCATTTATATTACAAATAAGAACTTTTATTTTATAAGTTCAAATATCTAATACTATAAAATCTGAGCTCATTGCATTTTCTGAAACTTTAAACATATTTAAAATATTAACTTTTTATCTTCTAATTTATACGTTTTTATGCAATTAAATCAAATTTTTTTGTGAGTTTTTTGCAATAAAAGAATGATAATAAACCAAAAATCTAAAAATTAACCAAAAATATGATAATAATTTCATTTGTTAAAAATAAAAAATCTGGAGAATTTCTCCAGATTTTTTTAATTATCTAATTTCTTAGTTCCCAGTTCTATATTATTGTCCACATCCAGCAGCTTTAGAATTATTTTCTCAGTTACTTGTGAAACCAAACATTGGATCAAAAGCTTTGCTATCATATTCTTTTTTACATTCAGCAGGTTGATTATTGAAAGCATTACATATAGCATCTTTGTAATCTTTTGGACTTCTTCAAGCTTCTACTATTGTTCAATTAATTACTAAAGTAGGAGATCCTTGAACTCAAAATGCTTTAGCTTCTTCTCAATTTATATTAAAAGCAGGGTATTGTTTACCTGCCTTTTGAGCATTATCTATTTCTTCTTGTACTTTAAAATCAGTCTTTGCCTTAGTTATACAAACATTTAATTTAGCAGTATCCAATTTAGCTGTTTTTTGGCATTCTGCTCATTTTCACTCTGCTTTTAAGAAACATTCAAGATATGCAACATATTTATCTTTTTGTTCTTTTTGTATACAATATTGCACTACATTTTCATCAGCTTCTTTTTGTCCATGCATAATGTAACCAACAAATTTTATATTAACATCCGCAACTTTTGAAAAATCTCTAAGCATAGGTAAAAAACCTTTTTGAGCCTGAAGACCATAAGGACAGTAAGTCATTATAAATAAATCAATTTTTGGTTTATCTGATTTTGGAGATGTTGCTTTTGGGGCTTCTGCTCAAGTATTTGTTCATTGAACTGCACCAGTTTGAGTCTGTGCTCCTGCTTTTTGTTCTTCAGCAGCATTCTTTTCAACATATTCCTTTATTTGAGGAATTTGTTGTTTAATTTGAAGACTTTGAGCTTTGTTTACAATTTCATAACTTTCTTTTCCTCCAAATTTTGAGTATTCCAAAGCAAGATATTTATTATAAACATTGTTAGAAAAAAAGTATCCTGCAACAGCAGTTACTAAAATATTAACAACAAACAATAGAACCACCAAAAAAGCTGTAGAACTCTTACAACAAGAAGTTCATTTTCTTTTTTCTGCGTTTTCCCTATTTTCCATAATTATTTTTAATTTAAATAAATAAAACACGCTAAATTATAAGCAAAATTCCATATAAGCAAAACAAAAAATTGCTATTTTGCTTGACTTTTAAAAAATTATCTTAATATGTAACTCGTTTTCCAAGATAAAATATTCGGGATTCGCCAAGTGGTAAGGCTACGGACTCTGACTCCGTCACCGGGGGTTCGAATCCCTCATCCCGAACCATAAACAAAGTTCAACATTTTTGAATAAATGGAAAGGTGCTTTTAGTTGATAACTAAGCACTTTTTTAGTACCTAAAAAAAACAGTTCTCAACTACCGAAAAGAGAATTGAAAAAGATTGAGAACTTTTTTTAATTGTTTTTTCTTGTTTTAGAATATCTAAGACAAAAATTGTATATTTAAAAAGTTCTATAAGAGTTTTATTGTTTTTTAATCATTCTTCATAATTTTTTAATAATTTATTTTCATTTCAAATGATATTTATTTCATTTTCAATTTGAAAAGTCATTTTTTCTAATAAATCTTGGGAAATTTTATTATTTATATAACTTTGCATTAAATTTTCTTGTTTTTCATTTAAGATTTTTAATTTATTTATATTAAAAATTAATTTCTTTTTTCTTTCATCTTCATTATCAATAATCTCATTTTCAAGATGATTAATAATTTCATAAATTACCTCTCTTCTCATATTTAAAGTAAAAATTAAAGAAAAAAGTTACGGTAGAAAATTTAGAGCCATTTATTAATTAAAAAACTATTCTAATATGTTTTCATTTACGATGATATGGTTTTTTAATCATTCGGCAATTGCTTCAATAACGACTTCGATTTCTTTTTCTGATCTATCTCAAACAGACAATCTTAAAAATGGTGGATCTAATTCATTCATTGCTGCTGCTGCAGAAATCCTGGGTAAAGAAAAACCAAAACTAAGTCATTTCGTTATAGAAATTTTCTTATCCTTTGCGACTTCGATAATTCTTACTATACAACTATTAAGAGACTCTCTTTGGTTTAAATATTCATTATTGAATTTAAAAGTAACTATTCATCAAATAAAATCATATTTTTGGGCGATTTTATTATCTTTATGATCATTATCTAAAGGAAAAATCACTTCTAAATTATCTTTCAAAAGGGGGATACTTTTTAATTTTTCCGTTACCAACAGAGCATTTCTGGTAAATCTTTTCATTCTACTAAAATGTTCTTCTTTTTTAAATGACGGAAAGGAATGTACATTAAAATCATACATAATTCATCCAATATTCCTTCTTAATCTATTAAAAATATTCTTATTATCTATATTTGCAACAACTAATCATCACATAGATATATCCAATCATAATTGCAAGTATTTGCTACAGCTTTCATAATACAAAATTTCAATTTTGTCTTTATTATAATCAAATTCAAAAGGATTTATTCATCCAGATACCATTGTTCAATCTATTACAACAGAAATTTCTCATATAGTTTTTTCATTTGAAATAGCTTTAATTATTTCCTCCACATCGATCATGTGAAGCTCTAGATTATTTGTCATTGGATCTAAAAAAACTACTCTTGGATTCACCTCCTTTATTTTTTTTATTATACCTTCTGTATCATAAATTGAAAATTTTAGAACATCAACTCAAGACATTTTCGTAACTTGTTCTTCTGTCTCAAAATAAATATAGTGTGGCAATAATATCTTATCTCATGTTTTTAAAACATACTTACTGAGATAATTTTCGATTAAATTAAACGAACTCATTCAAGAAGATGTAACAAAAAGAAAATTCTCTTCGTTATTTACAGACAGTATTTCAGACAATTGATTTTCTAATTCCGTTAAATTACTACTCTCATATCTATTGTAATTTACATTTGGACTATCTTGTGATTCCAATGAAAAAAACATCGTATCAAGACTTTGATCATATGAAGCTGATCTATAGTCCAATAAAACTTGCATAATCATTGTAATATGAAGAGAGGATCTGTATAGCTGTAAATAGTTAGTTATAAATTTATTGTAGGTATTAATATTTTTTGTGCTTAAAGCCTTTCTTAAGTATTGCAAATCTATCTTAGAAATCCTTTCCTTTTGTATTTCATATAATTTTTTTATAAAAAATAGAGAATTTTCATCTTTATTTAGATTTTTTATTGTACAATAATCCTCATACTCTTTAAATCTAAAGCTCGCTTTTTGAAGCCTGTTTCTTATGTCCTGAAACCTATTATTAATATATTCAACATCAAACTCAAAATCATTATTGATTTCAGTAATTATTTTACTATCCGTGTCATTATTTATTCATTTAATCAAAATTTCATCCTCAACTTTTGGATAAACAAAATTAGTAAACTTTGCAACATTAATATCTTTAAAGGGGAAATTGATAATTTTTGTAATATTTGCTACGGACACATTTCATCAAGATAACACAACTCAAACTTTTCCATAATTTTTGTCTATTTTTCAACTTAAAATAGGTGCTATGGATATTGCTCAGGAAGGCTCTACCAGTTTACTCTCATGATACAATAATGCTAGAGTTGCTGCTGCAATTTCTTCTTCAGATGCAGTAATAACTTCATCTACAAACTCCTTTATTATATCCAATGTCACAGAATTATCCTCCAAATTTACAGACAATCAATCAGCAAAAGTTGGACAATTTACTACTCTCACCTGTTTATTATTCGATAAGGAACTTTGTAAAGAATTATAATTTTCGGGTTCAACTCCTATAATTTTAGTTTTAGGATAGTTTTTCCTTATATACATTGCCATTCAGCTAATAAGTCCTCATCCTCAAACAGGTATAATTATTGTATCTGGCTGTATTTTATCAAAAAAATCCTTTGCTAGAGTTCATTGTCAATATATTATATCAATATCATTAAAAGGTGATATAAACTCGTATCCTTTTCCCATAGCAATTTTCTTTGCATATTTTATGGTCTCTTCTAGTGATTCTCAATACTGTAAAATAGAATGATTAAAATAGGATAATTTTTCTTTCTTAATCTGACTAGCGTTGTTTGGAATACATATAATTGCCTCAATATTTAATTCTTTTGCAACCTTTGCTATTGCTAATCAGTGATTTCAAGCCGAAGCAACTATCACTTTTTTTCAAGTATTTTGAAGTTTTTTCAATCTATAATATGCTCCTCTAATTTTAAAAGATCACGTTATTTGATCATTTTCAAATTTTCAATATACATCTACTCAAGTTGCTTTACTTAACCAATCTAATCTTTTCTCTTCTGTTTTTTTTATATAAGTACTTACTATTTTGTGTGCTTCTAATATCTTCTTATTAGCGTAATCTAAATTTATATTCATTATTTGTTTCTTAAAAAATTAAAGATAATTTCTTTTTGTAAAACAAGAGAAATGTTGTCTGAAATCTCTTCCGTGTTGTCATAGTAGAATGGTTGTGCTATCTTAGCATGTTCTGTTTTTGTCCATATTCAAGAAATTTTATCATCTGCTGGAAATAATGAAGTAAAAACATATCCTTCATTCTCTATAAATTTTTGCAAATAAATATGCTCCGGATTAAATAAGTCAATCACAAAATTAGATATTCCTGAATCACATTTATTTGCATCATCTAGAATATCTCTTATTTTTTTAAAATTACAATCGGAATCAGGATATATGAAAGAACTTGTAAATTTTCTTATTTTTTCATTTTTTTCTTTATAGATTTTATAATTTTGAAATTTATTGATTAGTTCGGAAGATTCTTGTAGATAATTATCTCCAACTCAAATTTCGATTTTTAAAGAATCAGGACTTAGTTCAAAATTATTTGCTAACATTTTTGATATAATGTCTGCATATTTACTATTGTTAATATAAATTCTTTGTCCTGCTGTCAGCATTTCTCTTAGTTCATTATTTTTGATATGTACCCTTAAATCTAATAGTTCTAGCTCTTTCGAAGGCATTATATACCAAGGAGCAATTCACCATATCTTAAATGGAAGTTTCTCGAATATATTATAAATTGAGGTACCGCCTTTAATTAATTTATTGTTTTCATCCTCTCTATCAGAACAGTTTCTTGTCGTTGCAAACATTTCTCAATATTCACTGTTCAATTGATAATGCTCAAATAACTTGTATACTGCAACAGTTCATTTTCATGTACTTTTTGTAGATCAAGCTCTACACATCTCAACTATTCAGTCTCAAAAAATCGAACTTTTCACGATTGATATTGTTCATCATTCTCAGTTTTTTAATTCTTCTAAACTTTCCCCCCAAAATAATACTTCTTGAATATTAGCTTTAATTTGATATATTGAGTCTTCTGCAGAATTTACAGATGTTGGATATTCTTCGTTATAAGTCGATCTTAATATCATGCTTTGTGCCTGTCATTTTTCCTCTACAGTCATTAGTTCAAAAGAAAGTGGTTCTAATATTAAACTCATATAAATTTTTAATTATTTAATAAAACTAAATAATATCTTCATGCATCAGTATCATCTTCATGATCATAAATTTCTTCGTTCAAAAGAAAAACTCATTTATAATTCTTAGATCTTTTATAAATCTTAAAGGTGCTAGTGGTTTCTGTAAAATCACAATCTAGATTATCATCCTCTATAAATTCAAAATAATCAGTAAATTCTGCATAGTTTAATCAGGTTATAAAATCTAATTGCAAAACATATTTTTTTATATTTTTAGTTTTCATATATATTAAAATTTTTTCAATTTTTCATATCAAAACAAGAGTTGGTGTTAATTCTATTTCTTCAAGTTCATTAATATCAACCTTTCACTGACAAACATCTTGTAAATATCAATTGAATTCTTCTTTAAGTTCTTTTATATGCCCATCTGCTTCGGTATTATTTTCTTTTAGAAACGTAACTCAGTTAGTATCTAATATATCAAACAGTTTTTGTTTCATGGTTATAAAATTTAAAATTAAAATAAATAAATTTTGTTTATACAATAATATTTATCTGATTTTACCTATTAAAATATTCTTCCCTTTTAATAGAGTCCCTAATAAAATCCTCGATATTCATACCTTCTTTTATTAATTCTTGTACTTTTTTTAACATATGTTGGACCGTTTTGTAGTTTAAATCTAGATTTTTTCACAAACTAGAAATAGAAAGATTGGGGGTAGAATTACAAAAATTCAACATAAGAATACACCATTTATTCAAAGAAATTTTGCTTCTATAAAACACTGTATTATAAAATCCAGAATAAGTTTTTTCACAATTTGCACACTTGTAAAGTATTACTCAATTTTTAATTCTTTTGTGAATATGTTGCCCTTGCAAACAAGAACAAAAATACAACATCTTCAGTTTTTGTGCGTGTGATTATTTACCATTTTTCTTGTCAATTCTAGTCAATATCTAGGTTGTGTCAATTTAAAGTTAAAATGTCGTAAGGTTTTTAAAAATAGAAATGTCGTGTTTTACTTTTGAAGAGAAAGATTATTTGTATCAACTAGAATATATTCGGGAATATCAACAATTCTTTAATACTTTCGTTAGTATAATTGTCTTATCTTACTTTTGTTATGTCTTATCTCATCTCTTTCACTTTTTTCTTCAAGTTTTTTAGTAATTTTTTCTTGTTCTAATTTTTCTCTTACTAACTTTTCATCTTCTCAATCTACTGGAGGAAGAGGAAGACTATAATATCTTTTATGAAAAACTTTGAACCGAAGACTTTGACAGAATAATAAAATATATAATGGAGACCTGAGAGGACATATTAAATATTTAACTCATGTGAAATCCTACATCTATAAATAGAGACTACAGTATTGCATCAGTCATAGAAAATATAGATATATCAGAAAGAAAACACCTTTGAAGATTTTTTAATTTAGATTTGATGAGAATTAAAAATTCCTGAATTATTAAGAGAAGATACGGAGTTAATACATTTGATAAATCTTTTCAAAAATTCTATAGTCAAAAACATAGGGGATAATAAAGGTTTATGAATTTTAGAAAATTTTACAGAAAAAATGAAATTAATAATCCTTATTTATGTGTATTTGAGATTAAAGTGAGAAAATATTTATGAAATAGTGGATACATTTATTATCCCTTTTAATAAGATTATTTTTGCTTGAGTAGAAGTTACAGCTGTACATAGAAAAAAAATAGAACAACAAAAAGTAGATAGGGCTTTAAGTAGAAAAATAAACTAATTAACTCTTAAATCTGGAATATAAACTTTCTCATGCAAACCCATAAAAACAGTCCTAACTTCCTGCACTACCTGGAACCATATGTATGAATTTATCAAACGAAGCAATTTAAATGTTTCGTTTTCTTTTTTATAAGGCCTTTTCTCGGAATCAATTTTGAGTTTGACCAATCGGTAATTAATCAATCCATATTTTTATTAAAAACAACTTTTTTTATATTTCTTATTTGTTCTAATTCTTTTAAAAAAGTAAAATCTCTAGAATATGAATATTAAAACAGAAAAAATCATCTAATCAAAAAGTGTTTACATAAGGCTAATTAAAGTACCAGGGGGGGCTATTTAATTATTTCCTTAACTCCAAGGATTTCCTCATCCATGATCATCCCCGTGCTGTGTATCAATTTCAATGAATTTCATATATTTTCTTTCAAAATTCAAAGTAATTGTTCCAATGGGTCCATTCCTATTTTTTCTTATAAAAATTTCTGTTTTTCAAGGTATATCAGATCTTGCAAGTTCTGGATTGTAGTAATCTTCTCTATAAATCATGAGCACAACATCAGCATCTTGTTCAATTGATCAAGATTCTCTCAAATCAGATAAAACTGGTTCTTTATTGGTTCTGGATTCAACTGCACGAGACAGTTGCGAAAGTGCTAGGATTGGTACTCAAAGTTCTCTTGCTAATGACTTTATTCATCTACTTATATCACTCATTTCTTGTACTCTATTGAAGCTATTTCATCAACTTCAACCATTACTTATAAGTTGTAAATAATCTATAACCACAAAATCTAGTCAAGATTCCATTTTAAGTCTTCTTGCTTTTGATTTTATTTCAAGCAAACTTCAAGAACAGGAATCATCAATATAAATATTGATTTTGGATAATTTTTCTAGAGCATCTCACATTTTTATAAAATCATCTTCATCGAGTTCTCACTTGTTTAGTTTCTTGCCATCTATTCACATTGAAGAGCAAATTATTCTGTCTGTAAGCTGTTCTTTACTCATTTCTAATGAAAATACAGCCACATTTTTTTTGTTTGCTCAAACATGTTCGGCAATATTCAAGGCTAATGCAGTTTTTCACATTGAAGGACGAGCAGCAAGTATTACCATATCTCCAGGTTTTAAACCACCGAGTAGTCTATCAAGGGATTTATATCATGTTTTGACTTTCAAACTTTCATAATATTCAGGATTTTGACTAATTTCAGAAAATTCATTATATCTATCACTTGCAATATCCCTAATATGAAATAATTTGTTTTGTATAAAATTTTGCGTAACTCAAAAAAGAGATTGTTCTGATTTTTCAAGTAAATTATTTATTTCTGATTCCTCTTCAAATCAATAATTAAGGATTTCACTTCAAACTTTTATAAGTTTTCTGAGTACACTTTTATCTTTTACAATCTGAGCATATTGAAAAATATTCGAGCTTGTATAAATAGAATTCGTAAGATCTACAAGATATTCAACTCATCAAATATTATCAATTTTCTTTTTATCTTCAAGAATCTGTTTTACTGTTACAAGATCAATATTCTTTCATTTTTTAAAAAGATCAAGCATAATACCAAATATAAGACTGTTTGCAGTATCATAAAAATCTGTAGCATCAATAAAACCTGCAATTTTTACCATTGCATCATTGTCTATAAGAATAGATCAGAGAACAGATTTCTCAGCCTCCTTTGAATTTGGTGGTACTTTTCCTATCATTTTTAGTAGAGTTATTTTCTAAATATAATATTTGTCACTACAAGAAATAATAATAGCATACTAGTCTTGTGCTACAAAATCGGGCATAGATCGCCACAATTTTTCTGCAAAAAATCTCACAATGATGATATTTTCTTAACTTTCTTCCCTCTTTTCTTCTTTTTTATTAATAACAAAATTGTGTTGTAATTCCATTTCTGTTTTTAATTTCTCAATAATATTATCAATTTCTGAGTTGTAGGGATCTAATTCTTTTACTTTTTTTAATATTTCCAGAGCTTCTATTCTTTCTGTTAAATTTATATGACTATAAGCTAGTACTGTCAATACTTCAAGATTTCTAGGTTTATTTTTCAAAAATAATTTGGCAAATATCTTTGCATCTGTATATTCGCCAATGTGATATGCTAGATTTGCAACCATTTCTATTACTTCTTGATCGTTTTCATTTATAGAAAAAGACTTTTTATAAATTTTATATGCCAATTCATATCTACCCTGTAAAGAAAGTACAAAACCAAGTTTTTTATGAATTTCTAAATCATGATCATAAATAATAACTAAATCTTTATAAATAAGCTCAGCTTTTTTATAATTATGCTCATTTTCATAAATAATAGCAAGAAGCATATTGAGTTCTCTGTTATCCTTATTAATACTCAATCATTCGATTATGCTAGCTTTAGTTCATTCAATATCACCTAGAGAAAATTTTGTTTTTGCAATTTTAACCACATTCAATAATTTATCCTTTTCTTTATTAGAAAGTTCCTCATTATTTTTGTCTTCAAGAATTTCTTCAACACCAACCTTTGTTTCATTGGCATGATTTTCTATTATTACAGAAACTGGCATTGCTTCATTAACAATCTTTTCCTCAATATTCTTTCTTTTTCATAAATTGAGGAAAAAAAATATTATACTATGAATGATATGAAAAATAATATATACCAAACTAGCAAGTATAAAAAATATTTCATATTTAATCAGACTCGAATTTAACAAAAAATCCATATATTTTTTTAGTTTTAATTGCGAAGAAGTTTAAGCAATTTCTACTTTTTTTCAAATTAATATTGAATTTTAATTTTTTGAATTTATAATGTCAGCATAATATTAACTAAAATCAATAATTTTATGAAAAAAACTGTCGTTTTACTAATTTTTATATTGCTTCCTATTCTACTTATTACAATAGGCTTATCAAGTTGTACAAAAAAAAGTGTATCAACACAAAATACAAATACATGAACTACCACAAATAATCCTTCCAATTATTCTGCAACCCCTTCTGATCAAACTCCAATAATAATAGAAGATCCTTCTCAGGCTGTCTGATGATGAGCTGAATCTTGAGGCAACAATCAAAAACCTGTAGAAATTAGTAATAATCCAAGCTCAGATAGTACTACTGATTCTTCAAATTCAAATAATACCAACAATACCTCCTCGATTTGAAATTCAGATTCCCAAACCTCTACTAATCCTGATAGCACATTAGATTCAAAATATTCAGATGAAAATACAAATAAAGGAGAAAATGCCACTAAAAATTCAAACTCCAACGAAAATACATGAAATGGAAAAGAAATTCCTGCAAATGATAATACTACAAAAAATAATTCTGCAGGAATTGAATAATAAAACTATAAAAAAACTAAAAAAATTTTGACTTTATGTAAATTTTTTATAAAATCCATACCGCACTATAAGAAATTTTTGTTTTTTTGTAGTTATAAGCGGGTGTAGCTCAATTGGCTAGAGTTTCTGCCTTCCAAGCAGACTGTTGTGGGTTCGAACCCCATCACCCGCTCCATTAAATTAGTAAAAAGTAGAAGGTTTAAAGTTAGAAGTGATTCCTTTATGCTTTCTACTTTTTACTAACTTGGGTGTGTAGCTCAGCTGGTTAGAGCGCTTCTCTGATAAGGAAGAGGTCCGTGGTTCAAGTCCACGCATACCCACCAAGATTGAAGAGTCACATATTTGTTAGCCTGGTCGTTTAACAATCTTTCGGGGACTAGCGCAATTGGCTAGCGCACACGCTTTGGGAGCGTGGGGTTGTGAGTTCGAGTCTCACGTTCCCGACCATTTAAAATATTTTTGACGCTATCGTCTAGTGGTTAGGACGGCGGGTTTTCATCCCGTAAACCGGAGTTCGATTCTCCGTAGCGTTACCAA
>JAQUZJ010000069.1 GCA_028691375.1 Candidatus Altimarinota bacterium
ATTCTCCGAAAATTCAATCTTCAATTTCTGTAACTTTTTCAAAATTTCAGGCTTTTTCTATAATTCTTGAAGCTCTAACGAAAGTATACTGAATGTATGGCCCACTATTTCCCTCAAAACTCAAAGCTTTGTCCCAATCAAAAACTACATCTTTTTCTCTGTCTTGCGATAAATAAGAGTATTTTATGGCTCAGATTGTGATTTTTTGGATATTTTCATCATTTAGAGTTTTTCATTTTTCCTCAAGAATATTTTTAGTCCTTACAAATCATTCATTAATCAAATCTTCCAAAAAAATTACTGTTCATTTACGTGTAGACATTGCTCATTCCTTGAGTTTTATAAATCCATTGAAAGCGTGAAAAAGTTCTACATTTTCAAGCTCTGGCCAAGCCTTTTTGGCTATCGTAAAACATTGTTTGAGATGAAGTTGTTGGCGAACATCTACAAAATAAATTATTTTACTAGGTTTCCAATTTTCCATTCTATATTTTATACAAGACAAATCTGAAGTAAGATAAAGTCCTGTTCAGTCTGTCTTTTGCAAAACACAAGAAGGAATTTTTGTTTCGTCTCCAAAAATTACTCCAACGCTTCAATCTGGATTTTTTGTCGCTATCTTAGCATCTGTAAGCTCTTTTACAATATCTTTCATCGTATATTTCAACGGCGGATAATCTTCATCATTTGGGTGAGGAAGATTGAGTCATTCGTAGAAGCTTTCTCAGATGTTGTATTGAGGATATATGTTAAGAATTTCTAATTGTTTTTTAACTTCAGTTATAGAGATTGACGTAAATTGTTTCCAGAGTTTAATATTTGTTTCATGGCGTTTTTTTTCTTCCGCGTTTGATAAATTTATTCAAACTCAGGATAGATATTGAAATTCTTTCCTACATTGATTATCAATAATATTGTTTTCTTCTGAAAAAATTGTGATTAACTGGTAACCATTCAATAAATATTCCAAATCAATAATTTTTTCATTTGTTTTAGCTAATAATTTTTCAGATAAAGATATAATTTTTTCATTTGTTTTAGGTTTAGAATTAGCGGTAATTTCAGTAGTTTCCTTTATTATTTTATATATATTTTCATATACCTCAACTTCCTCAGAGTTTAAATATCATTTTTTATTATCAATAGAAAAATATAATTTGAACAATGTTATCAACTTCCCAAAAATCCCACCCCAGTCTCAGAAATGAGAATCGGAAATTACATCATATCACAAATGTTTCATCAAATTTATAATTGCTTGTCACTGAGCTGGAGTACAAAGGTGACCGATGTGAAGCGGTTTTCCGACATTTGCTCAGATGTAGTCGATAATCACGGTTTCATTTTTGGATTTTTTTGGCTCGGTATTTATTTCCTGAAAATCAGTGAAAATCAGACTATCATCGACAAAAAAATTCACATATCAGGAGATTGTTGAGATATTTTTGAATCAGTCAATTTTTGCAAATTCATTTTTCACTTCTTCGGCTATTGTATTCGGAGCTTTTTTGAGGTCACGAGCCAAGAAAAAACACGAAAAAGCAAAATCTCCGAATTCTTTTTTTGGAGGATTTTCGAGAGTTATATCTTTTTCTTCTAGATTTAGAAAATAAAGATTGTTTATGGATTCTATGATTTTTGATTTTATTAACACGGGTGGGAATTTTAAGTTTTAAATTATTGTTCGTCATCCTGAATTTATTTCAGGATCTATGATTAGTTAAGGCATACTGGATTCTGAAACAAGTTCAGGATGACGTTACCATTGCCTCCGTACTTTTGTAACCAAAAGTACCAAAAGTTTTAGGGGGGCGAAGTTTTAGCTGGTAAGCGGTTGCTTGTCTGTGGTGAATCACTACGTTCGCCCCCCTAAGACCCCATTTTTCTAATAAGGGTGAATTTAAGGAACAAAAGTGTTCGTCATTGCGAAGTTTTTTGTAGAAAAACTGCGGCAATCCAAATCCGCTATTGTAGCTGCAGTAGATTGCCACGTCACTACCTCCTTGCGAGTGACGAGATAAGAAGACATTCTTTTATTTATCCGGATTATTATAACACTTTTTCTTGGTCATGAATTCGGCATATTTTTCGGGTCCGACTTCTTTGATTTTACAAATGCAACCCTTTCTGTTGGACTTGAAGAGGAATTTGAATAATTTTGAGAAGAAATTATTGAAGAATTTGCACTCTTCTGGATCTGAATAAGTTTTGCAATCGGCACAACTTTTGTATTTATTGATTTCGCAACAGGACTTAACTTTACACCGAGTTGCTTTTTCGTTTTTTGCACAACTTGGACATTTTCAAGCTTTGTAGGCTCTGCATTCTCAGCAGAATAGTCAGCAGTAAGCGACTAGATCTGAATTCTTCATGATAGGAATGGTAAAATATTAAATTATTAGTCATTTTAGACTTCTATCTAGGCCTAGTAATGACATGTTTTTTTATTTTCTTGATAATACTATATTTTTTTTTTAATATTTATCAAATCGAAGTTTTTGCTCAACGATAGCGGAATAAAAATTTGGAAGAATTATAAAATAAAGGAGTATTTGACACTACTCCTTTATTTTGATCATTATAAATCTAGTTTAAGATTAATCATCTAGATGATAGCATTTTTTCTTCTTCTGATCACAACAAAATAACTTATTATCAAAGAAATTAATAAAATTGCTATTATTTCTTTTGGTCAAGTTTGAACTTTCGCCATAAGAGAAAAATCTTTTGATTCACTTTCGTTATTGCCACACACTCATTTAACTGCAAAATCTTCGTATTTCACTTTATCTCAAGAAATATGAACTTTATATCTATTTTCTTTTATGTTCTCAATAAGAACAAGGCTTCAATCTTCACTTTTTTTATATATATTATAACTAGAAGCTTCAGCTAATTTGTCCCAAGTAATTTCAACAGTATCTCATTTTTTCGTTACCTTCAACCCAGAAATATTAGAAATACTACATTTTCACGCGCTATTTAGAGTAGGATATTCTATGATATCTGATTCTGATAATTCTTTTCAGTCCTCATTTATTGCAAATATTTTGAAAAAATATTTTCCATTAGGATCTAATCATGGGATATACCGAGAATATTCTTCATTTTCTATTGTAACTCAACTTCAAGTTGATCAACTTCATGATTTTATTGCTATTTTTTCTTTTTCATAAGTAAGCACTTCCTTGTTAAGATTATCGGCTCAGGATCCATATTTAATTTTGAATTTAACAACATCTTTTGTATCTCAATTCAATTGAAATTTGAATAAAACTTTTTTACTATCTCAATTTGGATCCATTGCATTTCATGCAGAAACTTGAACATTTTTGAATAAACTTTCCTTTCTTTCTACAATTATTGTTTTTGCATTATCTTTTACCGTTTCTTTACCTTTTTCATCTTTTAAAGAAGCTTTTATCTGATATTCTCATACTTCACTAGGTGCAGTAATTGTTCAAACATATTTTCATTCTTCACTTTCAGATTCAACCAGGTTTTGAGTATCTTCTCATAACATAATTTTTACTTCTTTTAATCATGGATTTGCCATTAACTCCACATTAAGAGTTGCTCATGGAACCGCCGTATCTCATTCTTTTACCGTTAATCAGTTAAAAATAGGAGTACTTATATCTACTTGAAGATTTATGATTTTTGATGTTATAAGTTTATCATTTCAGTCATATAATTTTACTTCCAATTTATTGTTTGCCTGAGATAATCAGCTTATATCAAAGCTAAAATTTCCATCTTTATCTGTTTGTGCTTCTCATACATTTTTCAAATTTATAAAAGCTTTTACTTTGCTATTCTTTCTAGCTATTCATGCAACTGTAGTTTTTCATTCAAAAATCTTAGTTCATTCTTCAGGAGCAGTAATTTCTAAATCAGAATCACCCATAACCTTTGTCGTTGATCAACTTAATGTATTGCTTCCACTTCAAGTAGAAGCAGTTTTTTTACTAGAAGATCATTTTCAACTAGCTCACACTTTTATTTTGATTTTTCAGGATACTGACTCGTTATCCAAATCTGTTGCAATAATTGTAAAATCTCATTCTCTTTTGAACACAAAAGAATCTTTGCCGCTGAAAGTTTTTGATCAATTGTCTCCAGCCTTAAATGTATAACCACTATCACCATAGGGAACTTGTGTTTTTAAATCATCACTAGAATTAGCATCTTCCTCAACAAAAAGAAAAATTGTTCATTTATAAGTTTTTGCAATTTCTCAATCTGAACCAAGTGCTTCTATCTTCAAACTAACATTTTCTCAAACTGAAGCAGTTTCAGAATCCATAGTAAGTCATAATTTACTTGCGCTTTCTGCTATGGTTGTGCATACAGTTCAAGTAAAAATGATTGATAAAATAGAAATGAATGATAATATTTTTTTCATATATAATAAATGATTATTAAAAATAATTTAAATTTAATTTTCTAAAATTTCTTTTGTCATAAGTGTTTTTATGGTCTACATTCTAATAATTTTTTTCATAAAATATAATATATTAAGGTTTACTTTCCAAATATTTATTTCCTAATATATTTTTAGAATATTTATTTCTTCCATATCTTCAATAAAATGTGGCAAAAACTGGGCTGTTATGAAACTTTGATTATTTGATAAATTATCAAGAATTAATCAAATATGTTTTTTATCTAGTTCAGCAAATAAATCATCAAGAAGTAAAATTATTTTATTATTTGGAA
>JAQUZJ010000070.1 GCA_028691375.1 Candidatus Altimarinota bacterium
ATTCTTATGAAAGAACTCAAAAAACTTTGAATAAAAATTGAAGAAACTGAGGACTATACTATTTATCCTATAGCTGATAATAATCTTCCAAGATTGGCAGCGGATAGGCTAGAATATAATATCTTAGGCTTAACTTGTTGGAAAGATTTTGATTACAAAATTATAGAACAAATTTATGAAAACATTACTGTTTTGAAAAATGAAGATAATATAGATGAACTTGGGTTTCAAGATGAGAATCCAGCTTATAATTTTTGAAAGATTGCCTTAAATAATGATAAAAATCATGTTGCTTCTTATGAAGCAAAAATTTGAATGAGTTTTTTGTCTGAAATCTTAAAAGAATCAGTTAAGTGCTCATTAATTAGAGAAAATGATATTTATACATTAACCGATGAAGATATTTTTGAAATCATAGAAAAAAGTAATAATCCTGAATTATTATATATGTTGAACTTTTTTAAAAATCTATGATCTTATAAAATATATGAAACTATGCCAAATAATTGAAAGTTTTTCGTAGATAGTAAAATCAAAAAAAGATGGATAGACCCACTTGTTATAACTAAGAGCTGAAATAAAAGATTATCGGAAATTAATAATTCTTATAAACAAGAAATTGATAATTACAAAAACCAAAACAAACAGGAATTTATAGAAATTGATTTTAACATTTAATATAAGATCTATGGTTATATTTATTTCAAGCATTTTAATAATTGCTCTAAATGTTTTATTTTTTTACATTAAACTAACTTTAAAATTACCAGAAGCAACTATGAATTTGCTTTCGCAAGCTAATATTATAATTACAGGACTTCTTGCTATTGTAATTTTTTTGAAATTTATTAATTCATTTTTAGATAAATTATTTGGAAAATTAAGCAAAACCTCAACAAAAAAAGTCTTTCCATTGTTTAGAAAAATTATTGATGCTTTGATTTTTTTATTTTGATTTGTATTTGTTTTAGCCTTGGCTTGAATAAACGTTTCCGCACTTTTGGCTTGAGCTTGAATTTCTTGAATAGTTATCGCATTTGCCTCAAAAGAAGCTATTACAAATATTTTTTGAAGTTTGAGTATTATTTTTAATAAAAATTTTGATATTGGTGACACAATCAAATTCAAAGAATATGAATGAGAAGTTGTGGAAATTACTTTAAGTTGTACAAAAATTATAGATAAAAATTGAAACTTTGTTTACATTCCAAACAAAGGAATTTTAGAACAAGAAATATCAAACATATCAAAAAATAAGGATAAAATTATTGATCTAAATTTTATTTTAAAACCAGAAATTTCAGCAAAAAATCTAAAAAATTTGGTGAATAAAATCGAAAAATTTTTAGATTGAGAAAAGGAAAAACTAAGTATAAATAAGTTCAGTGTTAGTTTGTGAGATACCGATGACAAATGACAAAGACTTACTATGAATTTGAATTTTAACAGAGCAGATTTTAAACTAGAAAATAAGAA
This sequence comes from Candidatus Altimarinota bacterium, assembly GCA_028691375.1. Taxonomy (GTDB): domain Bacteria; phylum Patescibacteriota; class Gracilibacteria; order BD1-5; family UBA2023; genus STD2-258. Next base: position 1,477 of record JAQUZJ010000070.1, read on the forward strand.
TGAAATTGTAATCTTTGTAAAAGAGGAAATAGAAAAAATTGTTTGATGTTAATCAAACAATTTTTTAAGTTTTCTAATTTTTTTACCATCTTTTCCATGAAGGACAAGCCTGTCTCACATCAATATGTGCAAATCCATCAAAATTAATTGCTTCTTTGATAAGTTCTTTTAATTTTACTATTTCTTTGTCCTGAATACTGTGACTAAATTGGCATCATGCTGATTTGGCAAGACTAACAGGATCAAATGGTGTTGTCGGATTTCCTGTTGGAGTTGATTTTGTTTTAATTCAAGTTGGAGTCGTAGGTGAAGCCTGTCATGTAGTAAGCGCATAGTTTTCATTATCTTCTACAATATATACAATATTTGTATTTCTTCTACAAGCATGAAGAAAATGTCCGAGCCCAATGCCATAACCATCTCAATCTCATCACATAGCTATTACTGTCAATTTTGGATTTGTAAGCTTGATTCCTGTGGCGTAAGGAATAGATCTTCCATGCAAAGTCTCAGTTCAAAATCCGTCAATATATTGACTTATCTTACTACTACATCAGATTCAAGTCACAATCACAACATCTTCTTTTGGAATATTCAATTCTTTAAGAGCACTTCTCACAGCACCCAAAGTCAAGAATCCTCAACAGGCAGGACACCACTGGATATTATTCAAATCTTTTCTCATTTTTAAGTTAGTTAGAAAGTAAAAGTTACAAGGAGCAGGAGGTTTTCTTGTCCCCCTCATCCGTCATTGCGAGGAACGATAGTGACGTGGCAATCTACTGTAGCTACAGAAGCGGACTTGGATTGCCACGATTTTTTATTTAAAAAATCTCGCAATGACGGACATTTTATGTTTTTTCTAAGCTCTAAATTCTTTCAATTTCTCCGTTACATCTTCCTCAAAAATCGGATACAATCAGTATTTCCTAATATTTTTGATTTTTGATTTCCGGGAATTGTTATTGAGGGCAAAGTTCTTCACGATTACTTCTTCGAGTTGTCCAGAATAATTCATTTCTACAAAAATAAGTTTTTCGATTTTGTTTTCGTTTTTATCTAGGAATTCTTTTAATCTGAAGTCCAATGGTTGAATAACTTTGATAACAATCAGTCCGTATTCTGGATTTTTCTTAACCCAGTCTTTAAGAACATATTTATTGAAACCAAAAGTTACAAAAAATTTCTTAGCTTCTGGGTTTATAATGTCATATCAGTAAAAATCTTTATTAAATTCAGTTTTGATAAAAGTCTCAAGTTTTTTGGCTCTTTTTTCTGTCATTTTGATTTTTGTTTGCACATCTTCTGTACTTACTCAATATTCATCATGTTCATAAGAAGTTGTGATAAATTCACCATTCTTTGTACCTGGAATTGTATATTTTGAGATTCCATTCTCAGTGTATGCAAATCTTACAAAATCTTCTTTTGGATTAGTTTCGAGAGCTCATCTATTCACTGGTTCTCATTTCAAATCACTTTCACTAACAGCTACATAACTTTCAGAAAACCGTTTGTCAACCACAAAAATCACAGGATATTGGTACATATCAGACCAATTAAGTGCCTTCCCGATCAAATTATAAGTTCATTCAAAATCATCTCCGAGAATCACAATCGGCTTTACATCACCAAAAACACAATTCATACAAAACAAAATATCAGCTTGTTCTGTGAAAGTCGGCGTTCCTGTCGATGGGCCAGCTCTCTGAGAAAGGATATAAACTCACCCAAGCTCAGCTATATAAGAAAAACTCAGACTTTCTGTCATAAGTGCAAAACCTCATCAACTTGTTCCACACATTGATCTTTTTCCATTAAATTTTGCTCCAAGCATCGCCATGGCAACAGCAATTTCATCTTCTCATTGAAAAAAAGTAACCTTAGGTTCTTCTAAAACCGCTTCGATAATAGAACTCGCAGGAGTCATTGGATACGCAGCATAAAATTCTAGTTCGCTCACACTTGCTCATTTTGCGATTATTTCATTTCCAAATAGGAATTTTTTTAGTGTTCAGATATTTTTTGAAAAATCAAAACGACTTTCATTAATATAATTATATCCAGCGTTAAAATCTATTTCATTTTGTTCCATGGCATCAGCTTTGTGTATTTTTTCTTTTAGGAGAGCTAATCATTCTTCTTTGCTAATTCAAAGTAATTTACAAGCTGCAGCATAAGAAAAAGTATTCAAGTATTTTGGTTTTTGTTCAAAAACTCTATAAATTTCTCCAAGTTCATAAACTTTTGAATTTTTTTCAATTCCAAATTCATCAAAAGCAAAGAAAAAATCAAGCTTAGAAGAAATATAGTGCTCATCCTTAGAAATATATAATATGAAAATATTGTTATTTCATTTGATTATAGAAGCATATTCCTTGTCTCCAATTACATTGTATCACTTGTGAGCCAAAAGCTCTCAAAGAAGCAATCAACTCGTATTTACTCATGATCAAGCAGGACCAGAAAAAGTAATCGTAATATTCATTTTAGCAGAAATTATAGGTTAAATTGGCATACAAAAAAAGAGTTAGAAACTCATAAAAAATGTAATTTTAGTATATTTATTATTAACAAGAAATCAAAATTTTAATTGTAAAATTGAAGGAATTTGTTTAATACTTAAAGCATTAATAAATCTTAAATTTTAATAAATGTATCAAAAATAATTATTTTTATAATATTAAACAAACAATTGAGTTTTTGGACAAAATATTTGTACAGATAAGAAGTAGAGCTTTTTTGAGGGTTTAAATCACGTTTTTTTATTTTAGGTTTATTTTAAGTAATTTTTATCTTTTGTCCCATTGGATAAATAGAGTTTTGGTATTGACAAAAAAAATTAGGTTTTTTTTATAAAAAATATCTTGACTTTTTTTCAAAAAAAAGATAATGGAAGTTGTAACCTTTTGTTATAAAAAATTTATTTATTTAATTTTATAGTTTATGAAGAAAATAATTGCTTCTTTGTCT
>JAQUZJ010000013.1 GCA_028691375.1 Candidatus Altimarinota bacterium
GAAATAAAATAAATATTATTTATACATAATTTTTTTGATCTATAAAATATTAAGGGGGTTAATTTTAGGATTGTCTATCTCAATAATTTTGTTTTTATTTATGTTTTTATAAGTATTTCTTATACTTTTTTTATCACCATAATTTATGATAAATATTTTTTCAAAATTATAATTTAGTCAAAGTTCGATATTTTCAATGGAAACATTGATAAAAACTCTATTATTTTTATTTAATAAAATAAAGTAATCCTCAATAGAGTATGCGTGAAATTTGTTGTTTGAGTAATAAATATTAAAAAAATCTCAATTAATAAATTTTTTATAAAATTGTTCAGGGTTTATTATAATTTCTCAGTTCTCCGAATCAAAGTAATCTAAACAGGTTTTATATTCATATAAACTAGGTAGACTGAATTTATTAACAGTATAATTTTTTTGGTTACAGTTAATTTGGGTTACTAAATATAATCATGGATATTTAATTTTTCAAATTTTTTTTTGATACTCCATAGAGTTTAGTAGATACCTTGAATATTCTTCTTTTATTAAATCAAACATTAGCTATTTCTTATTAAATAAGTACCTCAAGTAAAATCAATAATCGATCAAGTGGAATAAAAATTATTCTCTTCGAGTATATATTTTATAAATGACACAAGACCTTTAGCTGGAGATTTAATTTGCAGTAGTGATTTATTATAAAAATTTTTTTGTTCTTCTTCTCAAGCCATATCTGTAATTATGGGTCAAAGATCAAATCAAATATATATATGTTCTTTATTTTTTACTGCCAGAGAAATTATCAATGATTTTAAAATATCTTTAGATAAAGTATAGCTAAAATATCAATTTTTAGGAATTTTAGTTCATCAGTCTGTAAAGAAAATATTTTTGGAATTTATATTTAAATTAAGCTTATTTGTAAGATGGTAAATATTTAATACATTAATTCTTAATTGTTCAGCCATGGCATCAATATTATCTATATTATCAATTTGATATATAGCAGGTAAATAAATTACTCAATCAAATTTAATGTTTCCAACTTTTTCTATAAAATTGTCAATATTTTTTACACTATTTAAATCAAGATGAAAAATATTGTTGTTTAGATCATCAGTTTTTTTTGAAGTTGTTCAATATATATGAAAATTATTTTTATATATATCATTAAATAATTTTCATATTTTTGATTTTATTCAAATAACAAGAATTTTTTTCATATTTAGTTTTTAATTAGCGAATTAATTGTTTTAATAAAGTTTAATAAAGTATCGATTTTCACTGAAGAAATTGAAGAATGTCATGAAATAATAGGACACATTATATAAAAAATTTCTCAATTCTCAATAAAATCGGACTCTATTTTAAAAGGAATATCAAGATTTATATTTTTTACTCATTCAAAATTTAGAATGTTTAGTTTTTTATATCCTGTTCAAACAATGTTATATATTATATCTAAATCGATTTCTTCCTGTAAATAATCTTGCCACAGAACATCTAAAATTATATTTTTTTCAATTTTTTTAGGAAAATTTGAATACAATAATTGACTTTCTTCATCTATACTTTGATAGACTCAAATATTTCTATTTTCTGATAATATATGTTTTATTGTTAAATTTCATATTAAGTTATCCAAATAAGGTCAATTAATCATACCATTTTTAATAAAATAGTTCGGTTCAAACATAAGAAAATCTCAAATTGTTAGTTGTTTATCGGTTTGTATAAAAATATATTTTTTATAAATTTCCACAACTTTTATACCTATTATTCAACTTTTTAATGAAAATAGTTTATCTAAAGTACTTATGTCTTTTTCTAAAATATTTCAATATTTATATATAATGTATAATCATTTATCTTTATTGCCAACAACATTAAATCACACCCTATCTTTATGAGCATACAAAAAAATCTTATTGTTTTTTCATGTTTCAAAATTATTAGAGTTTATGTAGAGAAATTTAAATTCTTTAATAATTGAATCTTTATTAATCATAATGCCAAAATTGTCTAAAAGATATCTCACTTAAGGTATTTCATGATTTTTTTCACGTGAATCTAGAATAGATTAAGGGTACCATTTGTCAACCACCCAACTTTTCCGAATATCATAAACTAAATGATGCTGTTTGAAACATATCATGGTCCCTGTCAAATCAAACTCACACTCAATTATTTTCTTTAACTCTTTTTCACCAAAGATAGTAAAAAGCAGTTTCATATAAAGCTTTTCAAGCCAAGGATAACCTATTAAAAAACATTTCAATGGCTTTTTCAACAACTTCTTCTCTTCAGTGTATTTTTGCATTTTCAATATTTAATTTAATCAATTTTTGAGCCTGTTCTTTATCTGCAATACCTGCCCCATTGTGAAAACATTCAAATCTTTCTAAATCTTTCATTGTCATGTAATAAGCAATTTCTGAAAACTTGCATCATCTTTCGGCCATTCTATCTAGTTCATTCCCATCAATATTTCACCAATTATCTCAGAATCTTCATTTCAAATAATTAATTACCTCCTTATAATGATCACTTACTGAATTTATTGTAAGATTGGTATCTTCTCTTTGTTTTAATTCATTGAAGTGTTTTTCCAACTGCTCACTCATTAGAAATAAATTTCATTCATTAAAATAGTTTAAGAATAACGAAGGGAAGGTTGCATTTAGTCAATTTTCATCTCATAATGTATGAGAAAAGTTCATTTCATATTCTTTTCATAAATTTTCAGCTACTCACCTTAATAAATTAGTGGCTCTAATGAAGTGTTTCATATTAATACTTTCTGATAGCGAGTGTGCTTTTATTTCTTGAGATTCTCTATGTGCACATAAAAATCAACTAAAATTTATATTATCTTCTTCTATTAATTTTTGTATGGTTGAAGCGAGGGCGTGATGTGAATTAATTGAATTTTTTCAATATTGTCACGAAACCTCAAAATTAAATCATATTAACAGATAGATATATGACATTAAAAAATCTGGAGAATCCAATACCTCAAGCAATCTCGAATTATTATCCTTTATTAATTTTCTAACCGAGAATGATAAAACTCATATTTTTTTTATTGAATCTACATTGGCAGATACTCAAACTCAATTAAATAATATTTCTAATAATTGTCTTCAAACTTGTGAATTCAATTCTCAAATATTTTTTAGTCATTTAAATCAGTATAAAAAATTTTCTCATTCAGGATGAGATATTTTTATTAAATCTCAGATTTTTAGATCTTCTCAGCTTAATGCTGATAATGTTTTATTAGATCATGTTAGGTCGTAGTATTTAATTTTTTTATCAATCATAAAACTTTATTTAAGATTTAAGTAAGCTCATAAACTCGTTTCTTGTTTTATCATTTTCTCTAAATTTTCATGAAGTTTTAGAGGTTACTGTTTGTGCATTAATATCTTCAACTCATCTTATTATCATACAATAATGAGTTGCTTTAATTATAATCATTATATCTTCGGTGTTTAGTACTTTTTCCAGCTCAGCATATATTTCTTCTGTTAATCTTTCTTGTATTTGTGGTCTTCTTGAAAAGTAATCCACAATTCTACTAATTTTAGATAATCATACAACTTTTCAGTTTGGTATATATCATACACATGCTGTTCATATAAATGGTAAAAAATGGTGTTCACAAAAACTAAAAAGTTTTATATCCTTAACTATAATCATTTCATCATATTTGAAAGAGTTACTAAAAGTTGATATTTTTGGCTTATTATTATCACTTAATCATTTAAAAATTTCATTTACAAACATTTTGCCAACTCTGTGGGGTGTTTTTTTAAGGCTATCATTTTCTAGATCAAGTCATAAAATTTGCATAATCTCTTTAAAATGATCAGAAATTAAATTTATTTTTTCTTCATTCGAAAAATCATTTGCTTTTATTGGATACATAGTTATTAATTTATTTAAAAATAAAATATTTGTAGTGCATAATAAATTTTTTTATTTTAATGTCAAAATAAAAATTGGTAATTATTAATAGAATGGGTTGGGACTAAAATTGGAAAAATATATTAAAAAACACTAAAAAAACCCCAAAAACATTCCAAATAAAAAGATAAAAATAGTAAAAAATATTTGATTTTTGGGTAAAAACATGCACAGTTTTAACCAAATTTATAAAGTAACTATAAATAAAATACTACTTGCCAATGATATAAAAGGATACGCTAGTAGTATGCATTGATGAGATTTAGTTGAAGCTTTTGGCTTTATAAAAACATTATAGTAATGTATTTAAAACAATTTTTTAGTAATGTAATGATTAGGAATTAAAATAACAATCTTTTTTATTTATAGATTTTTCCTTTCATCATCTTCCTAAACCATAATTTGTCTCATCAAAAAATATAACTTTGGTCATAATATGTATTTCTAATACTAGAACCCTTGTCTAAATATTTATAAACACTTTCATTTCAATTTTCAAAAACATCGGTGATTTTTTGAAGTTTTTCGCTGTAGTTTCTTCATCTGGTTGGAAATTTCATTGTCACAACATTTGGGAATTTTGAGAAAAAAGCCACATTAAAAAGATTCAAAGCATCAGATCTGTTGTAAAATAAATTCAATTCTTCGGCTTTCATATTGGATTTTCAGGCAACTTTTTTGAGTCAATCGGAGTAAAACTTAAGTCCACTCTGGATTGAATTTTTGAGTTCTTTTTCCAGTTCAGTTTCAGCTAAATTCAAATTCGCATTTGCGTATTTCACAGCTTTATAAAAGTCCATAATATTTTTATTCACTTTTTCTTGAGGAGATGAATATCCTTCAAAATACAAATCTTCCCTATCTTTGTTTTGTTTGACAATTTGAATAAGTTCCTCGTGAAGTTTATTTTTATCTTGATCTAAATCTAGTTCAATTTCACTAAATATTTCTCTGATTCTTTCAAATGGATCAGTATAAGTGTCATCCATTGAGGATAATTTTTCTTCAAGAGTCATATTTTCATCAAGTGCAATTTTTTTGAAAGCTGGATTGTAAGATTTTTTGATGATTAAATCATTTACAACCATTGTACAAATGTCACGAGAAGAATACTTGTGCTCCGCAAAACAAAGTCCATTGTTGTACCTACAAAAATCTCCTTCTCCCCAAACTTCAAATTTTATTTCTGGAAAACTTGTCACAATATCTTCAATCTCAGCCAAAGTTACCTCACGACCAAAAATCACTTTGTTAATCGGATATCTTTCGATAAAAAATCTAATTGCTTCTTTGCTATATAATACCATTATTGTCGAAATGTTTATTTTTTTCTTCCATCCAATCTGCATCAAATACTCAAGCGTCTCAACATTACCAACTATTACTCAATCCACTCAAATATCCTGCGCCTCCTTAAGCATTTTTTCGATTAATGGCATCGTAAGATCCGTATAATACCAAGCATTCGCATTGATAAAAATCTCGAGAGTTTCACCATCTTTGTTCTTGTATTTGTGCACTTCTTCAACAATTTTTGCTAGCGACTCAAAATCTGTAATTTGTTCATGTTCGCTAAATCTCCCGTTCGGACTCACCTCAAAACCATATTTCTCATGCCAATAAGGCGGATTATATCCAGTAAAAAATTCATCAGCCCCATGCTCTACAAGTCAGTTGATATAGGCTTCAATATCAGAAGTCGCGTTTTTTCATTTTGTTTTGAATCCGAGTCAGACTATTTTTTTGAACATGGCAGAATGGATAAAAATTAAAAGTTGTAGTAATTTTATTAAATAATATCTTTATGGCAAATGAATTTAGTTATTTCTCTCTCATACCAACCTGCAATCTATTAATTACAAACTATCCAAGAAAAACTGGTTATTCCTTTAGAACTTATCCATAAATAAGCTTGATTTATCATCAAAATCAATACAAAATCTTGTTATCATTAATTCTTTATTTATGGGAAAAATTCAATCATGGGAATTAGCGGATGTTTTTTGGGAAAGATATGATGACAGAAGTTTTTGAAATATACATAAAAAAGTATCCTCTAGTACCATAAAATAAACTGTGTAGATTATATATTTGATTATTTCTTATCAAAAATAAAAAGATAGGAAAATTTAAGTTATTTTCCTATCTTTTTATTTACACAGTTTATTTTATGACCTCTATCCTCTAAATTAGTAGCCAATGTTATGTGCTACCAAAGTTGTATTGCAAACAAAACAAGCCCCCTTCTAAACTTTAGAAGGGGGCTTTAGTTAATTTTTTACATTCTCAATTTTTTCGACAGGTAGCCAATCATCCATGTTTCAATAATTGCTTTTATCTATTGCAAAAGGTTTTAGCTCTTCAATTTTATCAAGTTCAATGAGAACTATATATCTTTTTCATGCCCACTTTTCAAATTGTTTGTCGGTTAATTGAAGTTTATTTTGATGTTTTTTTATAATGTCTATTGACTCCTTTTCTTCCATTTTATCTGAATTAAAAACAGAAATCACAGTTCATTTCGCCCTTACCTCTCACTCCGCATTGTTGTTAATAAAGTACAAAATATCTCCAGCATCTACTCTTCCATGAGGCAACTTTCTTCCAGTTGCTCCGCGGATAATCATGGTTTTTTTATGATTTAATAAGTTTTCCAATTCTTTTGCCTTGGTATCAAGATAAACTACGTGATCCATATTTTTTAAATTAAAATTAAATAAATTTTATTTCAATAAAAAACTTGCAAGCAATCAAGCACTACTTAGAATCATTCCAATTAGCCAAAATCTCATTACAATAGTTTCCTCTGCCCATCAACAAGCTTCTAAGTGGTGGTGATAAGGCGCAATTTTGAATACTTTTTTTCAATTTCTGTATTTTTTGCTTACTATTTGGATAATAGAACTTGAAACTTCTACTATATAAATTCAAGAAATTATTACTAAAACTAAAAGTGTATTTGTCATCATTGCGATTATTCAAAGATTGGCTCAAAGTGCGAGAACTCAGACATCTCACATATAAAATTTGGCGGGTTTTATATTGAACCATAAAAATGCCATAAGGCTTCAAACTATGATTAGACATAAAGCTGAAAGAATTAAAAGTCCAGATCTGTATGTAATTATTGCATAAACTCAATAATTAAAAAGAAGTAATCATCAAGCAAGTCAATCAAGTCAATCCGTGATATTTACGCTATTTGCCATTGATATTATAATAAAAACAAAAAGTGGAATATAAAAAATTCATATATGAATATCTCAAATATATGGCAATTTAATACTATTAAATCAGAGTTTATAATAGAACCAATAGGCTCATATTAATCAAAAAAATATCAAAAATCCCATTTTAAATTTTGCACTTAATCATTTTGTTCTTCAGATTTCTCTTGAATTTAGGTAATCATCAATAAAGCCAATCAATCAAGCTGAAAATAATGTAAACAATGCCAAATATGTTTCTTTTCTGTTAAACAGAGAATATTTTATATGAATATTAAATAAATTTGCAATCTGATCAGAAAAAGTTTGTATTACCATTGATATAATAACCAAAGTAAAAAGCACTAAAAGAATTACTCATCATCACATTGTTGGCGTGTCACTTTTTCATTTATGAAGTTTGTAAAATTCTGTTGCGTGTCACATAAGCGCCTCTTTTCTTATTTTTTTTCAAATATGAAATTTGTTTAAACATTTTATATAAGTTGGAATAATAATTATTGTAAGTAGAAAAGAAATAATAAGATAAGTCAAAAGAAATGTTAAATTTCACATTTTGGAAGTGTTTATTTATATAAAATTGCTTGTAGTATATTGTTTTTGAGGTTTTTTTCAAAAGATTTTGGTTTTATTATTTATTCTCGATTCTATTAAGACATTATTTTTGTTATCAATGTAAAACCAGATGGAACACAAAAAGATGAAGTAAAAAATTATGTAAGAAACAATATTGTTATGAATGCTATTGTTGTAGTTAATTTTATTAAAAAACAATGAGATATAAACATCCGCACTATATATCCACTTAGTTCTAACTTCCTCTATTAACTTATTAAGTGTAACCAAAAATTGGTATTAAAAAACTTTCTAAGAAATTAGGAAGTTTTTTAATAGAAAAAAGCAAAAAAAACATTTTGTATAAAAAATAGTTTTTGTATAATGTGAGCAGATTAATATCAACTAATAATCAAGTATATTGGTATTAGATATAATTAGAGTTTCTATCGAAAACTTTACAAAAGAGAATGCAAAATCAGAAAACCAATTTTATTTTGGTACATATTATATTTTAATTTTTTGTTTTATGAAAAAATTTTTAATTGTTCTGATAGTTATATTTTTTTCTATTAATAGTGTTTCTGCTTATGAACTGACAGAAATAGACTGGAATACTATTGATAAAATTGTGGCTTTGGTAAATAGTAAATCTATAAATACTAAAGCAAGTTTAATAAAAAGTCTTGAAAGACTCAAGGTAAATTATTTCTTAAATAACAAAATAAGAACAATATTAAAAGAATCTATCGATATAGTGAAATGAACTCCAGATGAAATAGATTATTCACCAAAAACAAAAACTCAATTAGTAGATAGTCAATCCGAAACATATGCTGTAACAAAAGAACAATACGAAGATTTTCAACTAAATTCTAACATTTGGCAATTGTATGTTCCTGCATGACTTGGTGATTTGTTTCAGATTATTGATTGGGACGTTCAAAAGGATACAGCTGATGTATGAAGAAAAATGGCTTTTGGTTTCACAAAACTAGGTAGTGGTTGAAGTAAATGATTTATAGAATATTCAACTTATGATTTTGAAGCTGGAACTATGTACAATACTTATGCTACCAAAAAGGATTATGATGATGTAATAAGTGGTAAGAAAGCTAATATAATTGACATTGATGGAAAAAAAGGTTATATGTATTTTAAAAAATCACAATTTGGAGGTTGTGATTGATGACCAATGTGATGATGTTCTATGGAAAAAGTTGTAGTTTTTCCTTATGAAACTTATTATGTGGCTGTAGTTATTGAAGTTTTTTCTACCGATGAGGATGTTTCATCAGAAAATATCATGAAAAATCTTCAAAAAAATATTTATCCAACTTCTTCGAACTTCGATAATATCAAACTAATGCAAGAAGTTGTAGAAAATTTAAAATTTGCAAAAGGTTAAAAAATATTTAAATATAAATTATTTTTTGATATTATTTAGTGAATGTTAAATGATTTTTAATTTAAAAATATGAAAAACAAAATTTTAATTTCGATACAAAGATGATTATCTAAAAATTTGAGACCATTATAAATATAAATTTATAAGAATTTAATACTTAAACAAAAACCCTATGTCAAATATATTCAAAATCGTGGATTTTTTCAAAAAAAGACCTTCTGATAAAAAAATAATGATTTTCAGAACAGGTATGTGACTCGTACTTTTAGCTTTATTATTGCTTTGTTTTACGAATAATTACCAAATCACTTTTTTCTGACTTGAAAAACAATATGAAATACAACTAAAATGAGCGTTATTAATATTACCTCTAATTCCTATTATTCTTTGAGTTTTTGCTAAAAAAATATGTATAGCCAAAACAAAATACATGAGAATATGACAAATATTCATCTGATTTTTACTTATATTTATTTGAAGCAACCTCAATCCTCAAATAGAAACAAAGATTGAACAAACTTGAAGTATTGATCTTACAACTATTCAAACTAATAAACAAGTAAGTTCTATAAATTATTGATTTTTGATTGCATTAATCTGAATATTTCCAATATTAGCTTGAGTAAGCTGAAAATGTATTACAAACAATTGTCTAAAACACAAAGAAAAAATTACAAAGATTAGAGTTTAAAATGAGACCGGTCTCATTGTTTTATCTTTTTATTGTGTCAACTACAGCATTTGTAATATCGCTATTTTTGTCTCATTCAACTACAATTGTATCAACTCAGGATTTGATGTAATATTTTCCATCTGTATAAATTTTTTCTCAATCCTCCAAATTTTTTGCTTCTTCTAGAATTTCTTTCTTATAAAAGAAAACTTTTACTGTAGCTTGAGTAAAATCAGTTGTTCAACTTGAAGTAAAAATTCATACGCTGTGGTTTGCTCAATTTTGTGGACCAAATCAATTAAAAAAAACTTTCTTTGGCATATCAAAACCATATTTATAAGAAGGATTATAATAATTAATTGCATTCGGATTTGATGTTCCAGAACTTGTTATTTCACTTCAAGTGCTAGTAGAAATATCTGTCTCTTCAGCACCAGTTTCTTTTTCTTCAATTTTTGAACCAGTTGCTTCTATTTCGGTAGTTTTTTCAATTTTTGATTCAGAAGGGCTTACTTCATCGGAAAATTTTTCAGTCTCATCTTTCATATTTACAGTTCAAGAATTGACAGTTGTATTTATTTCTTCGTTACTACTTAATTCAATTTTCTTTTGTAAATTATACTCTCTATATAACATAATAATTATTATCAGAAAGGGTAAAATAGACAAAATAAGTATTGTTTTGATTGTTTTGTTCATGGTAATTATAAAATTATGAATTAAATTTACAAAGCCCATTCTATTGTTTGACTCAAGAAATTCAAATTTAATTTGATTTTTCTTTGATTTTTTTTAAACTCTCTGTGTTTTTTATTACTTAAAATAATTCCTATGGAAAAGACTTTAATTTTACTAAAGCCAGATGCGGTACAAAAAAGCCTTATTGGACAAATCATTGATAGATTCGAAAGGAAAGGACTAAAAATTGCTTGAATAAAAATGATGAAAATGTCTCAAGCTTTAATCGAAGAACATTATGATTTTTTGATGGACAAACCATTTTTTCCTAGAATCGCTACATATATGAGTTCTGGACCAATCATTGCAATGTGTCTAGAATGAGCAGATGCTGTAAAAGTTGTAAGACAAATGTGTGGCGCTACAAATCCAGCAGAAGCTACAATGTGAACAATTAGATGAGACTACGCAAAAAATATTGACAACAATATAATTCATGCATCAGATAGCCCAGAAACTGCAGAAAAAGAATTAAATAGATTTTTTAATGTAAGTACTGAATTTTTTGAATATAAAAGAACTTTGATTGATTAGTTTATATTATTGAACCCAAAAAATCTCGACTTTTAGCCGAGATTTTATTATTTGAAAACATCGTCATTGCGAGGAGGTATGACGTGGCAATCTTGACTTGACCCCTTGTTTCTAGTCTCAATAGCGGACTTGGATTGCCACAAAATTCTCCTCCGTCGAATTTTTCGCAATGACGATTTATTTATGTTTTTCTCTAAAATCTAAGTTCTAAAATCTATTAATTAAACTTTAAACTGCCCCCATGTACTCTCCACAATTCTACATCACAAATCCAGTCTGAAACAATGAATTTGATTTTGAAAAGAGAATCAATAAATCCATTTATGTACCTAAAATAATAAATGGAACTTTGGATGATCTTAAAATCTGATATCAAACTGCTTTTGAAATTGTAGAAAACTGAGAAATCAAAAGTTTTGTATGACTTAAAAATTTTATAAGGACTGATTATAAATGAATTCCTGTAATTATTGTTGATAACCATAACCATGTTTTTTACTTTTGGTTTGAAGCTTTATTCAAAAAAATTATAAAAAATTGAATAAATCTTGTTCATATTGATGAACACTCTGACATCAAAGATTCCTGAAAAGAATTGCCTCTTTTTTGTAATTTAAAACAAATTTTTGAGTTCACGAATTTTGATTTAAATGTTGGAAATTATATCAGACCTGCTATTTCAAGCTGATTGATTTCAAATTATATAAAGATATCCTGAGAAGAAGAGCTCATAAATTACAAAAAAAACCTACCGAAATGAAATTATATTCTCAATCTTGATATGGATTTTTTTTCGTCAAATCTTGATTATATAGATTATAAATTAAAAAAAGAAGCTATACTAAATGTAGCTTCCCATGCAAAACTTATTACTATTGCCACAAGTCCTTATTTTATAGATCAAGAAAAAGCAATAAAAGTGATTAAAGATATTTTTTAGAATTCTAAAATTGTTCCGATTTTATCATTAAAACTCTTGATTCAATAATACAAAACAGATTCAATTCCAAACTTAATTGCACCAACTACATTCTCCTCATCATCATCAAAAAATAAAATATCTTCTTTGCTGAATCCTAATTTGGACAATTCATCACAAACAAACTCATAAAATTCTCTTTCTGGTTTTTTGTGTCAAATGGCTGCAGAGTTAAAGATTTGATCAAAAATTCTAC
Source organism: Candidatus Altimarinota bacterium (assembly GCA_028691375.1). Taxonomy (GTDB): domain Bacteria; phylum Patescibacteriota; class Gracilibacteria; order BD1-5; family UBA2023; genus STD2-258. Next base: position 12,280 of record JAQUZJ010000013.1, read on the forward strand.
CAAATCACATATTCTCAGAAATAAAATTCACTCTGTATTTTTCGTTATTTGTGGCTAAGAAAAAAGCATAACCTTTTTCTTTTAGTTCTTTAATCACGGAAAGTAATTCTTGATTTGGCACATTTTCATTCTCAAACCAAAATTCTAGGAGAGCTTCTACTCAATCCGTCCAACCCCAATATGACAAAACTCTTTCAAGCTCTTCTTTTAAATCCTTTTTCCCTACCAAACAATCCTGGAAAACTCACTTAAAAAACACCAAGGTTTTTCCTAAAGGAATTCAATAATCTTTTTCCAATTTTGTAGTGAAAAATTCTGAATTTATAGACACTCAATCAGCGTCTATAAGAAAACATTTTTTGTTCATTTTTTAATTTAACAAACTAAATATTCTATCGATATCCTCATCTTTTATTTTATTCACTTTTTCGATGTTTTGCTCAATAAATTCTATAACTTCGGGAGTTCAGACACAATAATAAGTATTTCAGAAGCAATTTAACACTTTGTATTCAAATCCAACTGGTCCCAAAATCGCAGCAGTTGATGAAATATCTATTTCTTTCTTGGAAGTAAACAATCTAAAAATATCAAATCAAAAAGTTGCTACACTTGCTCACAGATTCCTACATCTATAAAAAGTTTTTTTTAAGATTCCTTCAAATAAATCTCTTTTTGTACAATCTCTGCTACTACCCTTACCATTATATTCAAATAAAATCATACTTTCTTCAAAAGGTTTTTGACTTACTTTTTCTATTTTTTGTCAGTTCAGATAAGAACATCAGAGTAATTCTCATCAATAAATAATATCTTTTGAGCAAGCATTATAAATGATTCCAAAAATTGGTTTTCAGTTGTAAGCCAGTCAAATACAAGTTGTAAAAAAAGAAATATTATTAATAAAATATTTTGTCCCGTCTATTGGGTCAATAAGCCAAGAAAATGGCGATCATTTGTCTTCTTTTTCAAATTCTTCTCCAACAATATTATGTTCTGGGAAATTGGTTCTCAAAAAATTTCTTATCATTATTTCAGCTTCTTCATCTATATTTGTACATACATCAACTGCATCTTTGTATTTTTTTGTGAAATTATTTTTTTTGTACTCCAAAAAAACAAAATCTCAAACTTCTATGATTTTGGCTTTTAGTTCTTCTAATTTATTTGGATCAATATCAAACATAATTTTTTGTTAATTATCCGATCTTATTTTTTATCAATTCAGAAAAAATCTTCGGATTCCCCTGTCCTTTTGAAGCCTTCATACATTCTCCTACAAAATAACCAAAAAGATTCACTTTTCAGGATTTGTATTGTTCAATTTGGGATGAGGAATTAGCGAGAACTTCGTCAACTATTTTGGCTAATGCTTCTGTGTCGTTTTTTTGTCTGAGGCCGAGTCTGTCGATAATCTTTTCAATAAAATCGATGGTATCTTTCTCATTTAAAACATTATGATTTCTTGTTTTTTCAAGTTCTTCTTCCATTATTTTATAGTATTCTTCAAATACTTGTTTTCATGATGTACTAGAAAGTTCATCTTTATTCAAAAGGTTAATTATATGAGAAATTGTATAAACCATCTCATCAACAGACCACCATTGAACATCTCTTAGGCTTTCTTTTAAAATTGCAAAAAGCACAGTTGTAATAAAAGAACAGGCTTTTTTTGGATCTTTCGTTCTAATAATAATTCATTCAAAAATATCTCATAAAGTTCTATCATTTGATAATATTCTCGCATCATCATCAAGAAGTTTGTATTCTTCAAGATATTTTTTTCTTCTGTCGATTGGTAATTCTTTGATGACTCTTTCGGCTATATATTCATCTGTAAGGACAAGTGGTTTCAAATCTGGTTCTGGGAAATATCTGTAATCCATGGCATCTTCTTTGCTTCTTAGAGAGTTACTTACTCATTTTTCATCATCCCATCATCTGGTTTCTTGATCAATTGTTCAACCTGATTCATATATTTTTACTTGTCTTTTGAATTCTGTGTCGATTGCTCTTGCGATAGCCGAGAAAGAGTTTAGGTTTTTAATTTCTACTCTGTTTCTCAATGTTGTTTCTCACTTTAATCTTAGTGAAATATTGACATCACATCTAAGCTGTCATTTTTCCATGTCAGCATTTGAAGCTCCGACAAATCTCATAATTTTTTGAAGTTCTGTAAGGTATTCGATCACATCTTCTTTTGTCCTAAAATCTGGCTCTGTAACAATCTCCATCAAAGGGCTTCCAGATCTATTATAATCACAAAGAGTTTTGTTTCATGCGTGAACAAGTTTACCCGCATCACATTCAATATGCATCCTGTGAATCTTAAAGCTCTTGAGTTCTCCATTCACATAAGCCTCCACTGTACCGTGCTCAGCAATAGGATAATAAAGCTGAGTTATCTGATATCAAGTTGGCAAATCTGGATAAAAATAAGATTTTCTATCAAAAACAGAAACATTATTAATCGTACATTTCATTGCAAGTCCAGCCTTAGTTGCAAGATTTACAACCTCCTCATTAAGCACCGGCAAAGCCCCAGGAAAACCCATACAAAAAGTACAAGTATTTATATTTGGATCTCACTCAAGCTCAACAGCATTCTTACAACCACAAAACATTTTTGTCTTAGAATTCACGCGCACATGAGTTTCGAGTCACATTATTAGTTCGTACATAATAGTTAGAAAGTTTAAAAATAGAAATTAAAGTTGTTCGTCGCTCGCGAAACACGATAGCGACGTGGCAATCTATTGTAGCTACAAAAGCGGACTTGGATTGCCACGATTTTTCTACAATCCCGCCCAAGCGGGACGCAATGACGTACATCTTGTTTTGTTTTTTCTTATCCATATAGCTTCTAAGGATAATCTAGTTCAAATAACTATTAGGAGAACCATTATCCATAATCCATTTTCAACGGACATATTCTAATAAAAACTAGGTAAAAGTAAAACAAAAAAATCTAATTTTTAGATAGTGTCCCAAAAAGTATAGAAAAGCCTTTTGTCATCCCGAGCGATAGTCGAGGGATCTTGAGTTTGAAGCTACAGTAGATTTCTTCCCGCTTAGCGGGATCGGAATGACACTTTTGTGGACAGACTCTTTTAATATTCTTTATTTTTGATAAAAAAACAAAAGTATTGACAAATAGCTTTTTTATTTATAATTTAGCTAAACAAAAATAAAAATATATATTTAAAGCTCTTTAACATTAATGTTTAAGTAAAAATAATAAAGCATATAAAATATGTTTTAATATACAAAAAAATTTAAAAAAGGAGTTGATACTTTTGGCTTGAAATACACATAGTGAAACATTTGCTAAGAAATCCAAAATAGAAAGGGTGATAGAAATGAAAAAATTTAAAAATTTATTTATTATTTTGATTTGTTTCGTAATGTTATTTTCAGGTACTTATTTGGCTTATGGGGCTAATACTTTAAACATCACGCCTGACTCTGGTAAAATCGGAACAACATTTACAGCTAATTACCAATTTAGTAGTGTACTGCCCAGTGGTTACAGAATATTTTTTGTATATGTTGAAAGAGATACTGATTGGAGTAGTAAAAAAGCATCTGAAATGAATTCTTCTGACAGAATAAGTTGGTCTTGTAACGTAACTCCAAGTAAATCAGACTATTACAAAAGCAAAATAATGGTCTACAAGCCTGATAATAGTTTTGGCGCAGAAAGTAGTGAAAAATATTTTACTGTTTATCCTAATACGCCAGATCCAGTTGCTACCAATCAGTCTCCTAATGTAAGTAATGTTTCAACAAACTTTGATGGCAATGGAAATCTGAATGTGACTTTTTCTGCTAGTGATCCTGAAGGTAAGACAATGGGAGCAGATCTCTACATTGTGGATTCTTCGGGGAATACTGCAAGTTGGTCATCAAGTACAAAAACAAGTGCTAATGCAAGTGATTTCTACAATGGAACTCAGACAGCCAGTTTTAGTAAAAGTACTCTTGCAAATTATCTGCAAAGTGGTTCTTACTACAAAGTGAGAGTTAATTTGTATGATGATAAGAGTAGTGAAAGAATTGGTTACTCTGGAAGTTTCAAGTATGAGGTTGCGAGTGTTAAACCAGAAATAAAAGTGGTAAGCCAACCAGAAATAAAGGCAGTAAAACAACCTGAAATAAAGGTAATTCTGGATGGCAAAACGCTAACATTTGAACAACCTCCTATTATAAAAGATAGTAGAATTCTTGTTCCACTAAGAAAAATCTTTGAGGAACTTGGTTCAGAAGTCAATTGGATAGGTGGTAGCGAACAAAAAATTGTAGCAAAAAAAGGTGATATTGAAATCATTCTATTCATAGGAAATAATATAGCCTATGTAAATGGTGAGGAAATAAAACTAGATGTTCCTCCCCAGATTATCAATGGAAGAACTCTTGTTCCAATAAGATTCGTAGGTGAAGCATTTGGAGCAGATGTAAAATGGGATGGTGATAATAGAATATTAATTATCGAAACAATTGAATATCAGTTACAAAAATTATTCAACTCAATCAACTAATATTTTTATTGCATTTTAAGCAAAATCAATTAAAATGCCCAAAGATAAAAATAATCAAATCATATGAAAAAGAAAATAAAACTATGGCACAAAGTAATGGTATTACTAATATTCACACTCCTATCTTTGGGCATAATCCTAAAAACGTTATATGATAGCTACCTTGAACAAGAAATAGAAGTATGTAAGATTAGTCAAATATGAACCAAGGCTTGGTGACCGGAATGTGGCACCTCACAATATAACTTTGAAAAATGAAAATACAAAACTTTTTGGAGGTGGATTAAATGAGAATTTGTCGGAGAATAGTTATTGTTGCCCTAATTGCACTGTTTGTAACTTTACCAATTATTCCAGTTTACGCAAAAAATGTAGTTAAACCAACCTTATCCGTCAATATAACTTATTTGTCAGACAAGGAAGTTAGTTTGGAACTCAATACAATTTCTGACTCAAAAATAAAATGGATAGGAATTGGATTAAAAGATGTGGATTATGAACAAGATTTTAAAATAAAGCCTGTTATCATGCAACCAGCTTACAAAGTAAAAAAAAAGCTTAGTTTGGATAATATAAATAGAAGATACAAACTAATTGTGGTTACATCTGATTTAGAAGGTGACACAAGTACTTATATCACCTATATTTATTCTAATTATAATTTGATGAAATCTAAGGAACTGGCCCTAAACACCGAAATTGGTAAAGAACATTCAAAAGAGATTAGTGAATTTTTCAATAATGGTAGGGTTATTATCACTAAACTAGACAATGCGTATTCATCAATTGGTAATAACTCAAAAATAGGTTTTAATACCACAATATGTAAAATGATAAACAATATAAATTATGTTTACTTTGATTTAGGAGGTGAATTAGCAATAGGGGTAGATGATATAAATAACCAACATCTCATAGCTTCGTGTATTATACATGAAATGACTCATTATAAAGATCTAGAGTTCGCTGACAAAATGCCAAATAACATATTAAATATAACAAATGGAACAACAGAATTAAATGCCTTTGCAAATACTTATGAATATTATTTGGAGGCAGAAAAATTATATGAATTAGAAAAAAATTTCGAGAAAAATGTAGTACTAGCCTTTGAGTATATTTATGATTATGTTTACTTCGGTAAGGGAACCAATCAAAAAGCAAAAGAATCATTGACTGTATTTTCATCAAAGTACGAAGATCTTTTTTATATGAAGCATACCACCAAAAACTGATTATTCACTTAAACATTAATGTCACAAAGAACACACAAAAACAAAGTTTTAAGTTTTAGTGTGAAATCTTGTATAATCCTCAGGGATTTATTGATAAGACATTATATGTTAACCACCTCAAAATTGAGGTGGTTTTTTTATTCACTCCTTTTAGAAAAGTAGGAAGAATTATAAAGTAGGTTTGAGAATACCAAGATTTTTTTGACACAGTTGGTGTAATTCCTATAATAGGAACAGTTGCTGGTGGAGCTAATATGTTAATTTATGTTAGTAAAGGAGAGTTAGCTGCTGCTGGTATAGAAACTGCTTTTCTTGTACCTGGTGCAAAAGCAGTAAAGGGTCTTAGGGTTGTTGTTGCAAAATCTACAGTAAAAATTGCTGGGAAAAGTATTAATATACTAGAAAAGATTGGTAAATCGTCTACAGCAAAAATAAATCCTTGGCTACTTGATAAATTTGCTCGAGGAAACTATATAGAAAGAAAACTAGGAGGTATGTGCACCAATTTCCCTGTGATCGATAAATTTGTGAAAAATTCAAAAGGGGTGGTTGAAAGTATAACAAGTATAAAATCTCTTGATTTCAACGCTAGAACATACAGCAAGGGTAATAGAATCTACAATAAACTTATGAAAGATGCTGAGAAATTAAATGGGTTTACCAAACGAACTTGGGCTAAAGATACAGTAGAAACAAATAAAAATACTAAAAAGATCCTTGAGGTTGCTATGCCAGAAAATCCTTCAGAATTCCAGCTTAACCAAATAAGGAAAGTTGTGAAAGATGCCAAAGATAAGTATGGAATATCAGTTTCTACTCATTATGTTAATAACTATTAAACTATGAAAGGAGGAGAAAATATGAAATATCAATATAAAATGGTTTCAGTATATGTAAGAGAAAATCAAAACTTAATATTGGTTCCAAAAGGTTTATGTTTTGGAAGACCTGGTTTTGGTGGTTCGGGTGGATCTGATGTGGATATTGGACCTGTAAATGAGCTACTGTATCCTTATACTGATAATGATATTGAGCAAGCTCTTTTGGATACTATGGATAAGTGCTTTGGTGAAAGTCCCACTCCGGAAGAAATGAAACTGCCTGGTTCTTTAGCAGATTTCATGGGTGTAAAAAGCTGGAAAAAGGCAACAGAAAAATTAAAATTATTTAATTTTAGATGGTATAAAGATGATGGGTATAGTTTGTCCCCTTATAAAAAAGAAAAAAGGGGGGACTATTCTGGAACCTTTGAATCAGAAATCCATCTCGGTCACACTCTTGAAGAAGGTAAACTTGCAAAAGCTGTAAGAGAAGTCTTAAAAATCATTGAATAATTGAACAAAAAACTTAAACATTAATGTCACAAAGAACACTAAAATCAAAACAAAACTTAAAGTTTTAGTGTGAAATCTTGTATAATCCTTTTCAAGGATTTACTGATAAGACATTATATGTTAACCACCTCAATTTTGAGGTGGTTTTTTTATTGATTTAGATTTTGACATACCAAATGAATAGCTATAATTCTAGTATTATTAATTAAGTGGGTGATATTATGATGAAAGATTATGAATTTATTAGAAAGGAAGAACAAATAGAAAAAATTTTTTTAGATGAAGGCATGATTGATGTTCCCACTTCCAGAATTGATTGTAATTACTTTGGAGATGAAGTTATTATAGAATTTTGTGAAGAGGGTAAAATTGTATTTACAGGTTGCTACTATGTAGAAATGGATCATGATAAGAATTTTATCAAAAAAAGGCCAATAAGTGATTTAAAATGTGATCAATTAGATTACTTTCCACAATTCTGCGATTTTTCCGTAGTAAAATGTAAAAATCATAAGGGTCTAGAATTAGAACTTTTTCTATGTGATTTAAATATTATTCCTCTGTATTTAAAAATAATGTGTAGAGGAATAACTATCAATGACTCATATAAATTTGAGTTATAAACTTAAACATTAATGTCATAAAGAGCACTAAAATCAAAACAAAACTTAAATTTTAGTGTGAAATCTTGTATAATCCTTTCAAGGATTTACTGATAAGACATTATATGTTAACCACCTCAAAATTGAGGTGGTTTTTTTATTTGTACAAAATAGTTTTTGGGTTAGAATACTCTCATGAAAACTAAAATGCTTTTATGAAAACAAAATCAATAGTATCGCCAAAAACAGAGACTGGTACAAAGATGCTATGCAGTTCGCAGAAAAATGGGTAAAGGATAATAATATTACATTTTAAGGAAGTGAGATTATGACAGAACAAATAGAAAGAGATTTACTTTGCATAGGTTCACCATCAAGAAAGAAAACTAATGTTGGTGATATCTTTGTGGTAAGTCCAAAAGAAGGTATGTATCTTTATGGAATTGTGGCAAAGAAAGCGATTATTGATTCTGATACCCCTTTTAATCTGATATATATATATAACTATGTATCAGATGCCATCAAAATACCAGAAGTGTTATCTTCAAAAGACTTACTCATTGAACCAAGGATAGTAAACAATCTTGGTTGGTCAAGAGGATATTTCAAGACAATCGGAAACATTCCTGTTGAGCAGATTGATTTACTTGAGGATCATGGGTTCTATGATGATATAAAGACATGGAGGAGATACTTTGATGAGTTTGGTCAAGAAATGGATCATGTTCCAAAAAATACCTCGGAATACACTCTGGGCAACTATCTTACAACCGGAGATAGAATTTTTAAAGCTCTAGATAAACTCGGTATAAAAACACAATAATTAAACAAAAAACTTAAACATTAATGTCATAAAGAACACACAAAAACAAAATAAAACTTAAAGTTTTAGTGTGAAATCTTGTATAATCCTTCAAAGGATTTACTGATAAGACATTATATGTTAACCATCTAGATTTTGAGGTGGTTTTTTTATTGATTTAGATTTTGACATACCAAATGAATAACTATAATTCTAGTATTATTAATTAAGTAGGTGATATTATGATGAAAGACTATGAATTTATTAGAAAGGAAGAACA
>JAQUZJ010000014.1 GCA_028691375.1 Candidatus Altimarinota bacterium
TTCTAAAGTAGAGCCTATTTTTACAGAAGAAAAATTAGTTTTTTCTAGTGCCGATGCCAAAGAACACATAATCAATGAAAGAAAAATATCTAAAGGATTATTAGTAAGAGTGTTTTTTTCAAATATGAAACTTTGAACTGATTATATTATTACCTCTACAGTTATTTTTATAGTTTTATTCGCCATTAGTAATTTTTCAGCTTATTCATCAATAATTACCACTTATTTAAATCCTAGTAAAATTAAAGCTTCTGGTCAGGAAATTTTTAATAGTTTAAATTCTTGAAAAATTAATGTATATGCAAAAGAAGAGGAAAAAGAGTCAGAATCAATTAAAAAAATGAAAGAAAAAATTTTAAGCAATAAATATGATGATAAAAAAAATTATTTAAATCCTGAAAATCTTGTTTTAGAAAAAGAAGAAATTAGCATGAATGTTGATATTGCTCCTTATGAAAATAGGGTTATTATCCCAAAAATTTGAAAAAATATTCCTCTGGTTAATGTTGATATTAGAAGATCTTTAGATAAAATCAACATTCAAGATATTTTTGCTGAGGAACTAAAGAAATGAGTCATAAGATATCCATGAACATGAACTCCCTGAGATGTTTGAAATGTGTTTATATTTGGACATAGTTCAAATCTACCTTGGATAAAATGAGATTATAATGATGTTTTTGCGCTTTTAGATAATCTTGAAAATTGAGACGAAATTATAGCTTATTACAACCAAAGAAAATATGTTTATGTAGTTAAAAATAAACAAGTTGTAAAACCTGGTGATGTAGATGTCGTAAATGCAGAAGAATGAAAAAAAGAGCTTAGTATTGTTACTTGTTGGCCAGTTTGAACTACGCGGAAAAGATTGGTTGTGTCTACAGAACTAAAAGAAATTACTAATAATTAATTATTTATTATGGATAAATTTAATTTTCAATATGAACTAAATAATTTACATGTTTCTATCAATGATATTTTTGGTGCTGGAGAATTTATTTTTCTTATAATACTATCTGTACTTATTATAATAGTCACTCTTTTTATATATAATCTATACCCTTACTTTTATTGATATTATCTTTTATTAAAAGAAGAAAAAGAAAAAAAATCAAGAAAGAAAAAATTACAGGAATTGCTTTTATTTAAAGATGTCCAAACTCAAATAGAAAAAGAAATCGAGGAAGAATTTTTAAAAACTCTGAATACAGTAGCTTAAAAAATTTAATCTGAAAAAGATTTACTCAAAAATCCAAAACAAAATTTGTTTTGGATTTTTTTATGAAAGTTTTAGGTCAAACAATGATTAAATTTTACTATTTTGAAACCAGTTCATAAGTATCTTTTGCTATCATATATTCCTCGTTTGTTGGTATCACAATAACTGTAGTTTTTGAATCTGGAGTTGAAATAATTCTTTCTTCTCATCTAAAATTATTTTTTACTTCATCCAAAGTAATTCCAAGCCACCCCAATTTATCAACAAGAAGTTTTCTCATAACAGCAGAATTTTCAAGTATTCAAGCAGTTAAAACTATGATATTTACTCAATCCAAGACTGCTGTATAGGATCAAATATATTTTGCAATTTTAGTAATGTACATATTCATTACAATTGTTTCTCTTTCTTTTCAGGCCAAAAATCCATCTTCTATATCTCTAAGATCATTACTAATTTGGGAAACTCAAAGAACTCCAGATTTTTTATTCAAAACATCATCCATTTCAGCTGGACTCAGATTTTCATTTTTCTCTAAAAAAGTAATAACTGCAGGATCAAGATCTCATGATCTAGTCCCCATCATAAGTCATTCAAGTGGAGTAAAGCCCATAGAAGTATCTATAACTTTTCATCATTTTATAGCAGCAACAGAACATCCATTTCATACATGACAAGTAATAACTTTTGTGTCTTCAATTTTTTTACCAAGAATTTCACAAGCTCTTTCACTTACATATTTGTGAGAAGTTCAGTGAAATCAATATTTTCTAATTTTGTATTTTTCATAATACTCATAAGGAATAGCATAAAGATATGCATCTTTTGACATTGTTTGGTGATAAGCAGTATCGAAAACTGCAACCTGAGGAGTATTTGGCATAAGTTCGAGGCAGGCCATAATTCATTCTTTATTGGCAGGATTATGCAAAGGAGCGAGTTTTTTACATTTTTCTATGCAAGCAATTATATTATCATTAATAATCGTAGATGAAGAGAAAAATTCTCATCCGTGCACAACTCTGTGCCCTATAGCATCAATTTCTGACAAATCTTTTAAAACAGCTTTATCTCAAGTGGTTATAATTTTCAAAACTGCATCAAGAGCTTCTCTATGGTTTTTGAATTCTTCATTAACAACTATTTTTTCATCTCAAATTTTGTGTGTAAGTATACTATTACCAAGTGCAATTTTATCAACTAAACCTTTTGCAATAACTTGATTTTCAGGCATTTTAAAAAGCTGATACTTTAAAGAAGAACTTCAACTATTTAGGACTAATATAATCATATTTTTACTTTACTGGATAAAGGCTTTACTCAAAAAGCACTTGTATTATTGTCGCAAAATTTGACAATAAATCAAAAGTTTTTAATAAAATCTTGATTTTTCCCTAAAAATAGGCAAATTAAAAGCTTCCCAGAATAATCACAAAGAAGCTATTAATTTATCACTTAACCCCCTTATTTGGTCTGTGATCATGTGTTAAAAAATCTTCCAAGCTCACTACAATCAATAGTGGCCTCAACAATTGGTTTTACATTAGTGAATCCTATAAAGAATCCCATCATTATTCAAATAACAAATAAAAATATTGCTATAATCAGATTTAGTTTAAAATTACTCTCTATATTAGCTTTATAGGCACAACTTTCACAAGCGATTTTTTTAACAGTTTCAAGTTCACTCATTGTAGAGTCTATACTATCAAGAATTCTATATTCTATACTATCCTCAATCAACATATATTTGTATTCTCAAGAAATGTTTTTTCAAACCACAATTTTTCTTCAGGCCTTTTTATTTATATTATTAATCATTACACTTATATAATCCTTCGAAAATTCTTTGTTTGGATCTACACATTGTTCTATTTCAAAAGCATTTTTTGCTCACTTTTTTAAACATTCGATTATGAGTCATTCTGTTTTAGTAAAATTTATCATGGATTATATTTGTTTTTTTAGAAAGTAAATAAATATATTTGGTTGATTTTATTATTTTTTAATAATATGTCAACTTTTCCTTTTATGAAGAGCACAAGCTTAAGTTAACTTTTTGCTTTACCTTAAGCAAGCCCAAACTCTAACTTAATTTTTTATTAAGCCTTAATTAAGCTAATTTAGATTGGATATAGGATAAAAATACTGCGTTTCTTGTAAATTTAATTTTCATAAACGGAGGCAATTTAAGATGTACAAATATATATTTTTAGAACCAAAACCAATCCTGTTTTCAATAATTCACTTAATTGTCTCTAATTCACCTTTTCTAATTAAAAATTTTTCTTGTTCTAAAATTTTTCTTATATTCTTTAATAATTTAAATTTATTATCTGAATATTCAAAAGCTGATCTTGAAAACATAAAAACAGCTCAAAGTGCCACAAAAAAATCATTTCAATATTTTATAAACTGTTCAGTAAAAAAAATTCATTGTTCACTTAAATTTTTTATAAAAGTCTCAAAAGTTTTGAAATCCTTAATATCTTTATAGTAATCAAACATATATGCTATATATACCACAAACTCAAAAGATTTCTCATAATCAAAACCATTTATATTTCAAAATTTATCAAAAAGTAATTTTTTTAAAGCATTCTCACTTGGAGAAGTTTTTACTATATTTTCTAAGTGTGTCATATATTTTTCATCAAGCATAGTCATAGAATTTTTATCATCTTCAATTATATGTTCTTCTAACCCTTTTTCTTCTGGTTCATTTTGCTTACTTTGTATTTTTTTTGCAACAGCTGTTTTTACTGTTTTTTGAATTTCAAAAAAGTGAACAAATGAATTTTCAGAATTAATATTTTTAGGATGATATCTGTCCATAGATAATATTTGACCCATAATCTTAATATTTAGTATATAAACAATAAATTTAAACTCATAATATAAATTAGTGCTTAATTATTACTTAAAAAACAATTAAATATTGAAAATACATATCTTCTGGCTTCTATATTAGTTAGATAATTTAAATTTAAAAACAAATAATGTATACAAATAATGTACAATTAATATCAATCTGGTATTACATTCCTAATGATTAAGCCATTATTTTAATTAACCAATTGACACATTTTGGCTTAATTTCAATTTTTTACAAAGAAAAACATTTGTGATAGCATAGAAATAGTTATTTATTCAAATTTAATAAGCATATTTTTTTAAAATGAAATCTATAATTAAGCATATTCTTTTTTTATTGACAATAATTCAAATCAACAATTTTGCTTATGCAAAGGATTTTTTGTGAGAAATAAATGTCACAGATTATTTGGATAAAAATACTATCAATACCGAATCAGATATTTTTTTTAATAATTTCATAAAAGCAAAAGTAATAAATGATATTTGAAAAGAAAGTAAAGTTGTATGATTTAAATGTTCTAAAAATAGATCGGGTTGCTGATTTTATCTCAAAAAATCAAATAAAAATATTTATAATAAATATAAAAATGAAAATTGAATAGTAAAATTGTCATTTTTTTGAGAAAAAAGTATTCAATTTAATTATATTTTTAACAAAAACCAACTTTTCAAAAATAAAATGGATATTTCTGATAAATTTTTTAAAAAAAGCATACAAAAATATTCCCTTAGCTGTGAAATTGCTACCACCTCAGATATAATTTCAACATTAAAAAATACAAACGTATTTGAAGATTCACTAATTTCTATTATGCCAAAATCCTATTTTAATATTACTTCTTATGAAAATTGAGTTTGGTGAAACCCAAACATTTGATTTGTGTGATATATAAATATTGTAAATTGAAATATGTCAAAACAGAGCGAATATTCCTGATATTGAATTTATGAAGCTCCTCTTGCTGAAATTTATAAAAAATATTGATACAATTCTCAAATAATAAATATTTATAATCATAGCAATGATTATACAAAATATGACCATTTAAGAGATTTATTACTTGAAATTTCAGACAGAAATTATGTGCAAATTTGGTGAGATTATTGTACTAATCCAATCAAAGAAGATGGAAAAATGAAAAATATTACTCAATATCAAGCTAATAAATGAATAAATGCAGAAAATTATTGTGAAAAATGGAATTTAAAAAGAGATTTGTATTGGTATGTAAACAAGACAAACTGAGAGAAAGTATTATTCAGATGACTTAATTGAGAACATGCTTTTATACTTCTTGGTTATGTATGAAATATAGAAAAACCAGACAAAATAATTGTTTGGGATCCAAAAACCTGAAAACATATTTATCCACTAGATGAATTTTTTAGAAAATGGGATTTAGTTGAAAACAGAAGTATTATAGTTTATGGAAATTAAACTTTCAAAAATTTTTTAAAATTCCTAATTGTTTTTTATAGTTCATTTATTATAATGAAACTAGTTTTAAAATAAATCATTTACATAATTAATGTTATATTATAAGGATTGATCAGAACCTAAAATTTATATAAAATAAAATGTTAAAATGTTTTGAGAAATATAATTATCAATAAATTATATTGTTTTTATGACTGATTTAATACTATTTTAAAGAAAATTATAAATATATGACTATAGAAAACAAAAACATAAAAATAGCACTTGAATGACCAATTATAAAATCTATTTTTACTCTTGCTATACCTATTTTGCTTGCGAATCTGCTTCAAAGTGCTTATCAACTCATAGATGCTTTTTGGGTATGAAGACTTTGAGATTATGCAATCGCAGCCGTTTCTGTAAGTTTTCCAATAACTTTTTTTATGATATCATTGGGAACTGGTTTTTCAATAGCCTGATCCACGCTTATTGCACAATATGTAGGCGCAAAAAACAGAAAAATGGTTAATCATGTGGCAGCACAAACTTTGTTTATGATGACAGTTGTATCCATAGTACTTTGAACTATAGGTTATATACTTTCTCCTTCCCTTTTGAGTTTGATGTGAGTATCGCCAGAAGTATTTTCAAATGCTCTGACTTTTATGAGAGTTTCATTTGTGGGACTTGCATTTGTTTTTGGATTCTCAATATTTCAATCAATAATGCGTTGAATCTGACAAGTTAAAATGCCAATGTATATAGTTTTTGGTACAGTTTGTCTCAATTTTATACTTGATCCATTTTTTATATACTGATACTGAATAGTCCCAACTATGGGTGTTGCTGGAGCTGCCATGGCTACTTTTTTTACACAAGGAATTGCGGCTATTATTGGTTTTGTAATTTTACTCAGAGGGAACTATTGAATACATTTAAAACTTTCTGATTTTAAACCAGATTTCATTTATATCAAAAAAGCTTTTTTCTTGTGACTTCCTTCTTCTATTGAGATGTCCGTGCGTTCATTATGAATGATTGTAATGACTTTTCTTATAACAAGTTTTGGTACTACCGCTATAGCTTCTTTCTGAGCAGGATCAAATATTTCCCAAATTGTAATAATTCTTGGAATGTGATTATCAATGTCTACATCAATTTTAGTATGACAAAATATCTGAGCAAATAATATAAAAAGAGCAAAAGATATTGCAAAAATAAGTGCTCTTATATCCTTTGCATCACTAACTACTGTTTGAATTTTAGTATTTTTTACAGCTCCTTTGCTCGTAAGTTTCTTTGTGCCAAATGATATCAATGTTATAAATTGATGAGCAATTTTTATCCGTACTATCGCATTTTCCTTTGGGTTTATAGGATTACAATTTGCAATAATGTGAGTTTTTCGTGCATCATGAAATATGGTCACGACTATGGTAATTTCTTTGGTGTCTCAGTGGGTACTACAACTTCCTCTAGCTTATTTTCTTTCCAAACATACACCCTTAGGCGTTCAAGGTCTTTGGTATGCTTTTCCGATATCCAATGTGCTTATTGCCCTAATAAGTGTTTTTCGGTTTATGAAATGAACATGGCAGAAAACCAAATTAACTAAAGAATATGAAATGATAGAAAAAATCTCTGAGGAGGCAAATATTGAAGGGGTGATGAAATAGAATATGTTTGTCTTTTAAAAACATACCTATCCCATAGTAATTTAGGAGTATAATTTTCTTAATCTTGTTTTAAAAAAAATAACCACAAGATTTACATTTACATCTTTGTTTTTTTCTTTTAAACCAATCTTTTTTTATTTCATAACTAGAACACTTTTTACATTTCTTTTTATAACTTCTAGTACACTTTTGTAACATATTTAGTAAAATATAAGGAGTATTTGGCTTGATTATACCAAATACTCCTTATTTTAGGCACCCTTTTTTTCTATTATGCCCTTTTATTAGACTTAAAACCTCTTAAAATAATTTTTCATAAGGAATTATCTTATCTATCTCTTCTAAGAATTTCTTGCTTCTGATTATTTTTCAAGCATTAAATCACATATTAATAAAACTATTTTGGGATGTTTTTGGGGTTTTTCAGTGTTTTCTGAATGTTAAAAAAAATTATAATTTTAAGTTATCTCCAATAACTTTGAACTTATATATCAATCAACATTGTCTTTTATTTTTTCTATTAATTTTTCATATATGTAATAATCCTCTTCTTGTGCACTAAGAGAAAAAGTACAATGAGAAACTCTATCATCCTCAGCACCTTTTACAACCATTTCTTTTATATTTATATTTAAATCGCAAAAAACTCAGGTAATTTTATTCAAAACTCATATTTTATTTTCAAGATCCATATTAACTTTAAGCTGAACTCATTTAACAACATCATCTTCTCCCCAATAAGCATTAATAATTCTCTGAAAATTAGCTTTTTTTAAAGAAGAACAATCAAATTTATGTATTTTAATTCCAGTTTTTGTTACACATCCTACAATTTTATCTCAATCTTTAGGTAAACAACAAAGTGCAATTTTAAAAGGAATGTATTTTTGTCAACCTATCGTTACAGATCTGTCTTCAATATCTGCTTCTCATTTTTTCTTAGAAATTTTTTTGCTAGCTTCTAATTCTGCTTTTTCAATTTCTTCTTCTGTTTTTTTAAATTTCTTTAATAGATCAGGATCATGTACATGATGTTTTATTAATATTCAAGGTTTTAAAGAAAGATTTCATATCTGAGCCAACAAATCTTCTTTGGCTTTCATATCCAATAACCTTCAGTCAACATTATTTAAGATTGTGTATTCTTTATCAAGTTGTTTGGAAAAATTTTTCTGTAAATAAGTATTCAAAATAAATCTTCATTTCTCTATGAGTCATCCCCTATTAGTTTGATTTATAAAATTTTGAATATGATTTTTTGCTTTACTTGTCTTTGCATAAGACAACCACGTTATGTTTGGAGACCTATTTTTATCAATAATTATTTCAATATTATCTCAATTTCTAAGTTCATAATCCAGTGGTACAACCCTGTTGTTAACTTTTGCTATAGCAATATGATTTCAAATATCTGAATGAACCAAATAAGCAAAATCTATAGGGGTAGCACCTCTAGGCAAATTCTTTATATCTCATCTTGGAGTAAATACAAATATTCTATCCTCAAAAATCCCGATTTTCATCTCAGCCATAAAATCAGCATTTTTTGATATTTCAAGAATATCCTTAAGTTCATTTACCCACCAAAAATTATGTGAAATATCTGACCTTCACTTTTCAGAATAAGTAAAATGAGCAGCAACTCATATTTCAGCCTGGATATGCATATCCATAGTTCTAATTTGAATTTCTGTTGGTTGCTTAGAAAAATCACTAGTCCTGTCAATATCATTGAAAAATCATACAACTGTAGTATGTAAACTTTGATATCCATTTTCTTTGGGTATCGCTATATATTGTTTAAATCTTCCTGGTATAGGCTTCCATACGCTATTTACCACTCATAATACCTCATAACAGTGTGGAATTGTGTCAACTATTATTCTTATAGCAAACAAATCATGTAAATCTAAAACTTTTTCATATCATTTTCTTTTTAGTTTTTTGTATATGCTATAAGGAGTTTTTACTCTATATCAAATATCATAAACTTTTATGTGTGGTGGAATAATTAAGGAAACCACTTCTTTTACTTTTTTACTAAATAGATATTGTTCACTTTTTATTGAATCGAGTTCAATCTTTATTTTGTAATATTCTTCTGGATGAAGTATTCTAAAACATTCATTTTCCAAAATATCTTTAAATTCGGATATTCAAAGTCTATCAGCAATTGGTGCATATATATTCAATGTTTCCAGTGCTATTCTTTCTCTTTTTTCTTTAACTGGATGAAAATCTAGGGTTTTCATATTATGTATTCTATCAGCCAACTTTACAAAAATAACCCTTAAATCTTCTCACATTGCAATAAACATTTTCCTTAGGCTCATTATTTCAAGTTCATCATCTTTTTCTTTTTTACGATATTTAACTTGAGCTAATTTTTCAACTCCTGACGCTATATATGCAACTTCTTGTCAAAATACTTTTCCTATATCTTCAATAGTTTTTATTGTATCCTCGGCAACATCATGTAAAAGACAGGCTTGAATGGTAATTAAATCAGGTTTAAGTAAAATCAATTCTTTCAATGCCCTAACTGGGTGTATTATGTAAGGCTCTCATGACCTTCTTAATTGTCATTCATGAGCATCTCTGGCATAAGTATATGCTCTTCTTATTTCAAAATTAATAACTCAAGAGTCAACATTTTTCATATAATTACAAACAATACCTATAATTTCTTCAATTTCGGCATCCACTTCATAATATTTATATTCAAGAATGTTGTTAATATTTATGCTCATTTGCCAAAATAAATGCTATCAAAGACATTCTATACATTTTAATGTGTATTTCAATATATTTTTATGCCATTTAGATATCAAACATCATAAAAAAATAAAAAATGTTTACATAAAAATTAAATATATTAAAATGTCTAACAATTGTTTTAATATTTAAACAGTATAATATTAGTATGTTGACAAGTTTTAAAGTTAAAAACATTTTGATAAATAGAAAACTTCAAAAAATTATAAAAAAGTATAATTGTGTTTTAAATGAGGTTGAAAGAGAGATCATTGAAACAATGTTTTTAAAATTAAAAAGATATTCAGATGATAGTTATTATTTATATTTCATAATTATTTACTGACTATTTTTTCTCAAAAAGATAGGCTTAGATAATGATGTAGTTTCAAGTAAGGATAGAAAAAACATCAAAACTCTCCAATTACTTTTTGATTATGAGAATTTTCAAAAATTTGAAGATTTTATTGATTTGATGCTAAAAATTGATAACAATCTATTTCTTATTAAGCTCATAATCAAACATACAGTTTTGAGTAATGAAAGGAAAGATTTGGCCGTTGTTATAAAAAATAGTAAAAAATATTATTGAAGTTTGTGATACTTATATATCCCAATATTAGCCTACAAAAACTATACCAAACTAGAGAGTTTTTTTCAAGATTTTTATTTCAAAGAAATTTATTCTAAAGAATATGAAGAGACAAAAAAAGAATATGACATACTATTTGAATGAAAAGAAATTTGAGAAGATATAATGATAGACCTTACAAACGAATTAAATGAATTAAATAAAAAATTAAAAATTTATTGAAACTTAACAATAAGAAAAAAATCATATTTTAGTCTGTACAACAAAAAGATTAGAAGACCTTCCAATTATAAGATAAAGGATTTTATTTGAGTAAGAGTAGTATTTAAAAATAATAAAGATTTTACAAAGTTCATTAAATGATTTGAAGACGAATTTATTATAGATTTAAAAAAAGATTATGTAAAAAATCCAAAAGAAAATTGATATCAAAGTATACATTATAACTTTATGTATATGTACAATAACATAAAAATTCCTGTAGAAATACAGATTAGAACAAGAAAAATGGACGAAGAAGTAAGCAATAATCCAGCAATAAATTATTTTAATTATACTACAAAAGAAAATAAATATTGACCTATATTTAAAGAAATTCAAAAAGGTTTAGCTATAATAAAACAAAAAATTGAAGAAAACCCAAATATTATAAAAAAAATATAATTATATACCATTAAACATTTTTTTTCTCTTTATAATTCACTAAGTTAGGTGAAATCTACACTTTTCAATAAAAGTCAATATCATAAAATTTGAAAAAAATTATACAATATATAGTATGTAGCAGTAATTACAAAACACAATATATTGTGTTTTTATAAACTTCAAATTGAGATCTATAAGTAGAATAAATAGACCAAAAAGAAGAAAGAGAGGTAAAATCCCAAGTGTTTTTTAGGCTTGGGATTTAATATCACCCCTCTTTGCTCAATATTTATAATTAACAACTTTAAAAAGAAAACATGGCTATATATAAGGTAAGAAAACGTAATTGAGCAATTGTAACATTTGACAGAAATAAAATTGAAGATGCAATCAAAAAAGCTATTCAATCAGTATGATGAGATGATTTTTCCCAAGTATCTAAGATAACTGATAGAATCATAAAATCAATTGAAAAAGAAATAGGAGAAGATATTCCAGATATTGAAATGATACAAGACAAGGTAGAAGAATTACTTGTGAAAGAATGACACGACCTAGTTGCTAAAAGTTTTATCTTGTATCGTCAAAAAAGAGCTGAAGCCAGAGAAACAAAAAATGTTGTCGTAGAGGTAGCTGCAAGTATGGAAGAATATTTGAACAAAACTGACTGGAGAGTAAACGCAAATGCAAATTCTGGATATTCTCTTGGATGACTTATACTTAATGTTGCTTGAAAAGTAACTGCTAATTACTGGTTATCACACGCATACCCAAAAGAAGCAGGAAATGCTCATAGAAACTGAGACCTATATATCCATGATCTTGATATGTTTAGCGGATACTGTGCAGGTTGGAGCCTAAGACAATTGATAGAAGAATGATTCAATGGTCTGCCAAATAAAGTAGAATCTGCTCCGCCAAGAAACTTGCAATCCGTAGTAAATCAAATGATAAATTTCCTATGAACTCTCCAGAACGAATGGGCCTGAGCTCAAGCATTCTCTTCATTCGATACATACTTAGCTCCTTTTGTACACAAATATGAAGAAGAAATAGAGGAAGAACTAGATCAATCATGAGCAAAATTTGAAACTCCAGAAAAGAAAGAAAAATACATTTATGACAAAACCTACAAACATGTAGTTCAACAAATGCAGAATTTTATTTTCTGACTGAACGTTCCATCCCGTTGGTGAACTCAAACTCCATTTACAAATATTACACTTGATTGGGTTTGTCCAGAAGATTTGAAGGATAAAGCATTGTTCCTAGGTTGAATCAAACACGGTAGATACAAAAAGACATACTGAGAACTTTCTAAAGAAATGAGAATAATAAATAAAGCTGTATTAGAAGTTTATTTAGCTTGAGACTTAAAATGAAGAGTATTTACTTTCCCTATTCCAACTTACAATATTACTGAAGATTTTGACTGGAATGATCCAGATGTTGACATGGTATTCGAAATGGCAGCAAAATACTGAATCCCTTACTTCCAAAACTTTGTAGGATCTCAATTCAAAAGAATTAAAAAACCTGACTGAACTATGGAAGTTGTGAGAAATCCAGATGCATATACACCATGAGCTGTAAGAAGTATGTGCTGTAGATTACAATTAGATCTTACACAATTAATAAAAAGATGAAACTGACTATTTGGTTCAGCTGAAATGACATGATCAATCTGAGTTATAACAATCAATATGGCAAGAATTGGTTATAACTTCAAACAAGATAAAGAAGGATACAAAAAAAGACTAAAATATCTAATGGATATAGCAAAAAATGCTCTTGAAGTTAAAAGAAAAGAAATTTCTAAATGGCTAGACAGATGACTTTATCCTTACTCTTGGAGATATTTAAGATCATTCAGAAACCATTTTTCCACAATCTGACTCAATGGTATGAACGAATCAATATTAAACTTTACAAATTGAAAAGAAGATATTAGCACTGAAGAATGAAGACAATTTGCCCTAGAAATGCTAGACTTTATGAGAGAAACATTAAAAGAATATCAAGAAGAAACGTGAAATCTGTACAATCTAGAGGCAACTCCTGCAGAATGAACTACAAACAGATTCGCAATGGAAGACCAAAGACAACTTCCTTGAATAATCCAGGCTTGAACTAAAGATGCTCCTTATTATACAAATTCTTCCCAACTTCCTGTAAATTTTACAGATGATGCATTCGAAGCACTTGAGCTTCAAAATGAATTACAGTGTAAATATACTTGAGGTACAGTACTGCATTTATATTTATGAGAAAGAATCTCAAATGTAGAAGCATGTAAAGCACTAATCAAGAAAGCTATTGAAAATTACCAAATGCCTTATATAACCGTCAGTCCTGTCTTCTCAATATGCCCAAAACATGGGTATGTTGTCTGAGAACATGATTATTGTCCAATATGTGATGATGAATTATGATATACAGGAAGAAAATTCGATATGACATTCAGAGAAAAATATACTTCAGACCAAGTAAAACTAGAAAAATTAAAAAACACTGATGTTGGTAAATAATACTTTATGTTAAGCCAAAAACATTTTTAAAAAATCAGTTGATTTTTGTAAGAAAAATACATAATTGATTGAAAGGAATAAGTAATTTTCTTCGTTTGTCATCCCGAGTGTTAGTCGAGGGATATCAAATCGAAGCTACAAGAGATTCCTCCACTACGGTCGGAATAACATAAGGTAAAAGAGGAACAATCTAAACAAGTTAACAAAATATTTAATATATAATCTTTAAAACACTATGGCAGATCAAGTTTTCTACGGTTCAGATGGACAAATCATCGAAAGACAAAAATGTGAAATTTATGCAAGAGTTATGGGTTACTATAGACCAGTAAGTCACTTCAACCCAGGTAAAAAATCAGAATTCTACTCAAGAAAATACTTCGAAGAAGGAAAAAGCCTTAATTCAAAATTTACAGAAACTTACAGCGAAGCACCTGCTACTTGTGCATGCGAAACAGTTAATTTTGATTCTAGTTTATTAGGTTTGGCTTGTTAATAATAGCCAACTAAAAGAATACTCCAAAATTCAACACTTCTACCCTTGGGGTTTCTCCCAAGGGTTTTAGTTTGCTTAAAAAAACTCCCTTGTTCGTCATACTGAACTTGTTTCAGTATCCAACTAGCCAATGCAACCATGTATTCTCCCAATAAATTCAGAATGACGAACATTTTAGCGGACTTGGATTGCCACGATTTTTTTCAAAAAATCTCGCAATGACGAACATTCTCATATTTCCCCACTTTCTACTTTCCACTTTAAACTTTTACCTTTAAACTAATGCTCCTTTCTTGAATCCAACCTATGACATTACTAGACTATCCTGGAAAAGTTGCAGCAATTATCTTCACGGCTGGATGTAATTTTAGGTGTCCTTTTTGTTATAATCCGGATTTTGTTTTGCCCGAAAAACTGAAAGAAACAATGAAAGATTTAATTCCCGAAAAGGCTTTTTTTAACTTTTTGGAAAAAAGAAAAGAGTTTCTTGAAGGAATTGTAATCTGTTGATGAGAACCTACAATTCAAAAAGATTTGTATGATTTTGTGAAAAAAATAAAAAGCTTCTGACTTCTTGTAAAACTTGATACCAATGGACAAGATCCAGAAATTTTGAAAAAATTAATAGATGAAAATCTTGTCGATTATGTAGCAATGGACATCAAAGATTCGTTAGAAAATTATGAATTATCTTGAATAAAAAACCTTGATATGAAGCCATATCTAGAAAGTATAAAAATTCTTATGGAATGAAAAGTAGATTATGAATTTAGGACAACTATAATTCAATGACACCACACGAAAGCTAAAATCGAACAAATCGCCAAAGCGATAAAATGAGCCAAAAAATATTGCCTCCAAAATTTTGAATGAAAAGGAAAACTCTTGGATCCCGATTTTAAAGGCAAAAGATTTACCAAAAAAGAGCTTGAGGCAATGAAAGAAATTGTGTTGAGGTATGTGGAAATTTGTGAGATAAGAACATAATCGGAGTCAAGAATAAAGATATATTTCTTATTTTTAACTTAGTTCTTAATTTGTAATTCATAATTAAACTAATCCCCTGCTCCACCTCATCAACTACTTCATCATCAACCACTAAATCATCAAAAATCTCAACCTCATGAGGATCATCAAGAACTTCATCATCATGTCCACCAAGAACTTCATCATTTATTTTTTGGTCATTTTGGAAAACCACTAAATATCATTATTATTCTTATTATAGAGCCTATTAAAAAACCTGCTAAAAGAGAAAATGCTTTTGTACTAACCGACATAGTAACAAAAAATATAAAGAAAATTAGAAATAATGAAAAATTAGAGGCGGCAATTAATCCAAAAAGACATCCAATAACAACGGTAAAAATTCATCAAAAATAATTTTGTTCATCTTGTATTTTTTTTCATTCTCCTGTATCTAAGGCTTTGATAACACGATTATAATAATTTTTTATTCAATCATAAATTTTACTTTCATTTACAGCTGGACGAATATCTTTTTCTATAATATCACTTGCAAGAACATCTGGAATATCTCATTCCAATCAATATCATGTAACTATTCTTATCTTTTTTTCTTCGGTTGAAATAAGAAGTAATAATCAGTTATTCTTGCCTTTTTGTCAGATCTGGTTATCTCTAAAAACTTTTAATCAAATATCAGCTAGTTCTTTTCAATTTCTATTTGGAAAAAGAACTACTAAAATCTGATTGGTTGTTTTTGTTTCATAATCTTTGGCGATTTTATTGAGTTCTGTGAGTTGGTCTTGACTTAGAGAATTTGAAAAATCATTAACAAATTGAGTTAATTTTGGTAAATTCATAGGATTAACTGAGTTTTCAGCAAAACAAAAAGAAGAAAAACTTAGTATAAAAAAGAAACAAACAGCAAAAAACTTTTTAAACATAAAATATAAATTGAAAAAATATTATTTTCCAGTTCAAGTAGTCGGAGTTAATAAATTATCAACATCTGGCACAGCTTTTATTTCTTTTCCCTCTGGTGGGTTGATTCTTTCTTTTTCATTAAATCCAAACATTTTTGAAAAGAAAAATCCATAAGGAATAGATCTAGCTTTTAGATTATATGAAACGATATTGTCATTGTAATCCTTAATTGCAACTCTAATTCTATTTTCACTTCATTCTAAAGTTGTGAAAAGATTTGTAAATTGAGTATCAGCTTTTAATTGAGGATAGGCCTCAACTGTAACCTTTAGAGAACTCATTGTAGAAGCAAGTAAATTAGAATATTCTTGAGTATTAACTTTTCATTGTGCTGCAAGATCTCAAAGATTAGCCAAATTATTAGAAGCTTCTCTAAGCCTAGTAACTCATTCAAGAGTTCATTTTTCATATTCTGCATATTTTTTGACTACTGCAGCAACTTGCGGAACAAGATCTACACGCCTTTCATACATATTATTTACCTGAGAATCCATAGACTTCAAAGTTTCATCAAGTCAAACCATAGAATTATAGAAACCTATAAGACCAGAAACTAATATCAAAACAAAAACTCAAAGCCCAATAAAAAAATATTTCATACTGAAAAAATTATAAAATAAAAACATTTTAATTGTATAGGGTTTAGGGAAAAATCAAAAACTTTCAAAGAAATTGAGACCATAAAATAAACTGTGTAAATGAAAGATAGGAAATAATTTAATTTTTCTATCTTTTTATTTTTGATAATAAATTATTAAAAAATATAATCTTACACAATTTATTTTAATCTCTAATTTTTACTTTATGAAATTACCTACATGAGAAGAACTCCAAAAACTAATGGAGAAATATCAAGATAAAGAAAACTCTGTCGAGAATCTCGAAAATATGCTCAAGGATCTATTTAAAGATAGTCTGCAAACAATGCTTGAAGCAGAAATGGAGAATCACCTATGATATGAGAAACATTCAAATAATTGAGATAAATCTTGAAATTCAAGAAACTGATACAACAAGAAAAAAAGAATAACAAATTCATGAAATATGGAACTTTCTGTTCCACGAGACAGAAACTGAGAATTTGAACCAATGATTGTTCCGAAAAGAGGAAAGAAATATTATTATGTTTTTAAGTCTTGGAGAGAAAATTGGTCTAATTTGGCTACTTTTTTTATCTATCCTGAAGAAGTTAGAAAAATTATCTACACCACAAATACCACTGAGTCTTTTAATATATGACTCAGAAAATATACCAAAAAAGGTTCTTTTCCCAAATGATTCTTCACTTCTGAAATCTCTTTATTTAGACCAAAGAAACATTACCAAGACTTGGACTCCTAAAAATCACAATTGGTGAAAAATTCTATCACAATTCCAAATATTCTTTGACTGAAGAATCTAAAAAAAACCTCTTCAAAAACTAATTCAGAAAAGGTCTTTGTTCTTTAAAATAATCCAATATTTTTAAGTTAAATTTCCTATCAAAAATTTCATTTACACAGTTTATTTTACAGTACTTCAGAGGGTTATAACCAACAAAAAGGCATCAGTATGCGAAATACTAGTGCCTCTGAACCTAAGTTTTTATTTTGGCTCCCCCTTGCTGATTTATTTCGAACAAAATATCGAGAAGATATATCGAATCTCGGAAGGCTTTTTGGGCGTAATAGAGGGGTCAAGGAAATGATATCAAAAACTACAATTTTATAAATACGGCATAATTACGCCATATAAAACACGAGCTTGAAAAAATGAAGAAAATACATATACTTTTGAGCAAAATATTAGTAATAAATCAATGAAGGCAATACACTTTTATACTAAACACAAAATTTTATTTTTAAAGAGATAATTACTTATGGCAACAAAAGAACAAGAAAGGGCCGAGCTACACAAATCTATCTGGCAAATTGCAAACCAATTAAGAGGCAGTATTGATGGTTGGGATTTTAAGCAGTATATTTTGGGTATGCTCTTTTATCGTTTCATTAGTGAAAATCTTGCAAAATATATCAATGAAAATGAGCCAGATGAACATTTCGATTATGTAAAATTATCTGATGCTCAAGCAGAATATGGAAGAGTTGATACAGTAAAGCAAAAGTGATTTTATATTCTTCCAAGCGAACTTTTTATAAATGTCGTTAAAAAAGCAAAAAATGATCCAAATCTTAATGAAACTCTATCTAAAGTTTTTAAACATATCGAATCATCCGCGAATTGAACCGAAAGTGAAGATGATATCAAGGGGCTTTTTGATGATTTTAATGTAAATTCAAATAAACTTGGAAATACAGTGGAACAAAGAAATAAAAAACTTACTGAGCTTCTTGAATCTATAGGAAATCTAAAACTTGGAAATTATACAGACAATACTATTGATGCTTTTGGTGATGCGTATGAATATCTCATGGGAATGTATGCAAGTAATGCAGGTAAATCTGGATGAGAATTTTTTACTCCTCAAGAAGTAAGCGAACTTTTAGCAGAGATAACAACCGTTGGTAAAAAAGAAGTTAACAAAGTCTATGATCCCTGTTGTGGATCTGGTTCTTTGCTTTTGAAATTTGCAAAAGTCCTCGGAAAAGAAAATGTCCGTCAATGATTTTTTGGTCAAGAGATCAATCTGACCACCTACAATCTGTGTCGTATCAATATGTTTCTGCATGACATAAATTACGAAAAATTTGATATTGCTCACGGAGATACGCTCATGCAACCAAAACACTGGGATGATGAGCCTTTTGATGCTATAGTTTCTAATCCTCCTTACTCTATAAATTGGGAATGAGATGCAAATCCTATTCTTATAAATGATCCTCGTTTTTCTCCTGCTTGAGTTCTTGCTCCAAAGAGTAAAGCAGATCTTGCTTTTACTCTCCATATGCTGACTTGGCTTTCTACGAGCGGAACAGCTGCAATAGTTGAGTTTCCATGAGTTTTATATAGATGATGAGCAGAACAAAAAATTAGAAAATATCTAATTGATAACAATTATATAGATGCTGTAATTCAATTACCACCTGATTTATTTTTTTGAACTACAATTGCTACTTGTATAGTAATTTTGAAAAAATCTAAAAAAGATAATAAAACACTCTTCATCGATGCATCAGCTGAATTTGTAAGATGAAGTGCTAAAAATACTCTTTCTGACACCAATCGTAAAAAGATTTTAAATGCTTTTATTGCTCGTGAAGACAATGAATATTTTGCAAAACTGGTTGATAATAGTGCTATTGAAATTAATGAATACAATATAGCAGTTTCAAGCTATGTAGAACAGAAAGATACAAGAGAAATAGTTAATATAAAAGAACTTAATAAAAATATATCTGAAATCGTAGCAAAACAAAATATTCTGAGAACTTCCATTGACTCGATTGTTGCCGAGATTGAAAATAATTGTTAATTGTAAATTCATGAAAGAAAATATCATCAAAGAAAAAAGTTTTAATTTTGCTGTTCGTGTTGTCAAATTATATAAATATTTAGTGTGAGAAAAAAATGAATATGTGCTTAGTAAACAACTTTTAAGAAGTGGAACATCTGTATGAGCTATGACAAGAGAAGCTGAACACTCTGAAAGTAAATCTGATTTTATACATAAAATGGCTATTGCTCAAAAAGAAATAAATGAAAGCATATATTGGTTAGAATTACTAAAAGAAACTGAATATTTAAATCAAAAACAATTTGAAGATATAAATAATGATGCAATAGAAATAATAAAAATAATTACAACTATTATTAAAAAAACAAAATCTAACAATTTGTAATTAATGATTAATGGTTAATTAACAATTTACAATTAACAATTATTATAGTGAATAAAATTTCTATTAGATTTTATGATAATAAAGAAGTAAGGGCTATTTGGGATGAAGAAAATTCTAAATGGCTGTTTAGTGTGCTTGATATTGTTGCTGTAATGACAGATCAAGATGATTATAATAAAACTCGTAACTACTGGAAATATCTCAAAGCTAAACTTAAAAAAGAAAATAGTCAGGTGGTTAGTAATACTACCCAACTGAAACTTATGGCTAGTGATGGAAAAAAGTATTTATCAGATATGCTTGATTATGACTGAATTATTGCACTTGGTAAAACTTTTCCATGAACTAAGGCAAATAGATTTATTGAATGGTTTACATATAGTGATGAAACTATAGATTGAAAAAGTAAAACAAAAGCCTATGCACTCTTTGAAAGTTCATTTATTGATCATATTGAAGTTGGAACATGTAAAGGTTTAAAACAAATTCATGCATATCTCTTTGGATGATTATATGATTTTGCTGGGAAAATCAGACAAAAAAATATCTCAAAATGAGGTTTTAGATTTGCAAGTGTAGAGTTTTTGGAAAATACTTTACAAGAAATTGAAAAAATGTCTGAAAACACTTTTGAAGAAATTGCAAATAAATATATAGAAACAAATATTGCTCATCCATTTATGGAATGAAATGGAAGAACCACAAGAATTTGGCTTGATCTCATTCTGAAAAAAAGACTTAAAAAGTGTGTAGATTGGAGTCAGATAAGCAAAGCTGATTATCTGAGTGCAATGATAGAAAGTGTGAAAAATGATGCAAAGATTAAACATCTGATGCAACATGCTTTGACTGACAAAATAAATGATAGAGATATGTTTATGAAATGAATTGATTACAGCTATTATTATGAAGAAGAATAATTTTTAATTGTTAGTGATTAATTGTTAGTGATTAATTGTTAGTGATTAATGATTAATAGTTAATGGTTAATGGTTGATTAACAATTTATAGTTTATAATTAACAATTATTATAGTGAATAAAATAGAACAATTATTACAAAAATACTGTCCTGATGGAGTGGAATTTAAAGAATTAGGAGAGGTTTATAAATTTCAATATGGTA
>JAQUZJ010000015.1 GCA_028691375.1 Candidatus Altimarinota bacterium
AAATAATAAAATAACCAATACCTGCAAATATACAAAACATTAAAAATAATCATATTCCTACTAAAAAGGATATGCCCAATGACAAAAACA
Source organism: Candidatus Altimarinota bacterium (assembly GCA_028691375.1). Classification (GTDB taxonomy): domain Bacteria; phylum Patescibacteriota; class Gracilibacteria; order BD1-5; family UBA2023; genus STD2-258. The sequence continues at coordinate 91 of JAQUZJ010000015.1, forward strand.
TAAATCTATAATGTTTTTTAACAAAATTTAGCGTTAAATTAGCTATTTTTTCAAACATATTTTTTATTAAATAAGTAAACAATGGTTATTATAGTATTATTTTTGAAAAAATAAAATTGATTTTGCTGATTATTTACTTATATTTTTGGTGTATTAATATACATCTTTTATTTTTAAACGTTATGTACTATGAGAAAAATTGTTTTACTCATTATTTCCCTTTTTACTGTGTTTTCTTTACAAGGTCTTACTTATGCAGTTGAGGACTCTACTGTTACACCTTCAGATTCTAGCACAACAGTAGCTCCAGATTCTGATAGTTCTACCGTTACATCAAGCGATTCTGTTTCTTCAGATGAAAAAACTGTTACCTCAAGTGGTGATACAACTTCTTTAGAAGCAGAAGCGGTAGATACTACTAAAGAATCTAGTATAGATACAATAGGAGAATCTGTTCCAGTGAATAATAATAAAAATATTAGGCCTAAAATAAATTTAAACAAAGAATTAGGATCTTTTAGTAAAAACATTGAGATAGTTTTTCGGATTATCTCATTATTATGGATGGTGTTTTTTTGATTTTTTTATATCACAATGAGTCTTGGTTTATATAGGATAGCTAAGGAGTTATGAGCAACGGCTCCTTGGTTAGCACGGGTACCTATAATTAATATGTATTTAATATTCAAATTATGAGAAAGACCTATATGGCAATTTATCTTATGTTTTATTCCTATTTTAAATATCATCGCTATATTCTATTATATATGAGCTTTACATACAGTATTAAAAAAATTTGGATATTGAGTAATTACTACAATATTAGTACTATTTTTCCCTTATGTATGATTTCCGATAATTGGTGATAAAATGAATAAATCTTAAATTAATACTATAATGTATATAAATAATATGTGACAAACATTTATAAACTCAATTGTTATGAGTAGTTTTTACTTGTGTCAATTGAGTTTTTTATTTTTTTAAGATTTAAAATGAAAGTTTTTTTTAAATTTTTATTGTTTTTTATTTTTCTTTTTTTGTTTTTGGGACAAGCCTATTCAATATGACCCTGAAGTGAAGAAATTTCTAATTCTGGCTGAAAAAATTCTCTAATTACCAATATTAATTGTACATCAAATGTTTTTAAAGCTGGTTGATCTGTCATTGATTCTATTAATATATCAAAAACCTCTTTTGATTATAAAATCAAAAAGGAAATTAAAAAAATCCAAAAAAGACTTTATTCGGAAATTAATATTTTTGAGATAATTATTAATATCATTTTTTATTTATCAGCCTCTTTTTGATTATATAAATTAACAAAATATTCTGAACATGAGCACATTGCATGGTTTGCATGGATTCCTTGACTAAATTTTTATCTAACATTTAAAATTTCCTGATTTCCCTTTTCAATGTTTATTTTTTATTGGTTGAGAATTGTTATTATTTGTGTGGTCTGTCTTATACTAATTTTTATTGGTAATACATACTTTACCTGTTATTTTAATGCAAGTTATTTTAATTTAATAAAAATTGTAACAATTTTTTCAACCGCTTTTATAATTTTTACCATGGTATTATCACCTTGTATTTTTTATTACAAAAGGGTTTTATATCCGATTTGTGAAGATAATTATCATTGACGGAAAATGGCATTATTAATAATGTTTTTTCCTTGGATTGCCTTTCCTTTGCTTTGATATTGAGCAAAAAAACTTCATATAAAAAGAAGTTTATGGTAAAAAGTAATTTACTTCTAAGGCCCCCCAGAATTTTCATAATCATACTATAGTTCCACGCTTAACTGTCGGCTAAAGTTAGTATTTAGAGTTATTCGTTTCAAATAATGAATTATTGCGATTTTTCTATAATAAACCATTATCTTAAAATTCATTTAATAAAAACTCCCCAAATCTAGATTTGGGGAGTTTTTAAATTAAAAAAATTCAAACTATTTTGCCAAATTGTATTTTCAACAATTTCAGCATTTTCTTCTCTGAGTTCTTTCACTTTATCCAAAACTAATTTTACATAGGCTGGATAATTTGTTTGTCATCTGAATTCTTGCGGAGCCAAAAATGGATCATCAGTTTCGACAAGTATTCTTTTTAATGGAATATTTTTTATAACTTCTCTTATATTTTCAGCATTTTTATAAGTAATCATTCCAGCAAATCCAATGAAAGAATTTGGTGAAAGTTCAATAATTTGTTTTGCAAATTCCAAATTTTCACTATAGCAATGAACAACAAATTTATTTGGAACAAATTTTTTTAAACATTTAAAAGTGTCAGCTTTAGAATCTCTAGAGTGAATAATGACAGGTAGATTATATTTGTTTGCCAATTTAATTTGTCTCTCAAAAAATATTTTTTGGATTTCTTTTTGCCTATTTTTATGAATTTCATTTTCTTCATCAAGATAGTGATAATCAAGTCCAATTTCTCAAATTCCAATGATTTTTTGTTTATTTTTTTGGATTAATTTTTCAAAGTTTTCAATGATAGAATCAATTTTATTTAACAACTCTTCTTCTTGATGATCTTCAGGATGAAGTCATAGAGTACAGTAAAAAGATTTGTCCATTTTTGCAACCTCAAGTGCATTTTCTGAAGAAAGTTCATTACTTCAAACAATACAACAAAAACCTATTCAATATTCTTTATTTTGAATTAAAATTTCTTGCAAATCTTGTCTCTTAAATTTTTCCAAGTAATCAGTATTCGCGATAGGACAAACAGGATTTTTTAGTATAAAATTAAAATGTGTGTGTGTATTGAATATCATTTACCTTTTTTATTTTTAAAACTTGCAAAATTATATTAAATATTTAGAGTAAGGCAAGAGAAATTAAAAGACAAATCTCAAATAATCTAAAACTTTTAAGATGTTAAAAACTTCAAAAGAGATAGACATTATTTTGGATAAAATCAGTAAAATTTATCCAGATGCAAAAACTGAACTGAATTATAGTACTGATTTTCAGTTTTTTATTGCTGTGGTGTTATCGGCACAGAATACTGATAAGCAAGTAAATAAGGTTACAGAAAGACTTTTTAAAATAATTAAAGAACCAAAAGATATTTTATGAATTTCCCAACTTGAAATGGAAAAATTTGTTTGAAGTATTAATTATTACAAACATAAAGCAAAGTTTATAAGACTTTCTGGAGAAAAACTTTATCAGGAATTTGATTCACAAATTCCTGATGATTTAGCCAAATTAATAACCTTGCCGTGAGTTGGCATAAAGACGGCAAAAGTTTTGCTTTCTGTACTTTATGATAAACCATTTGTAGCTGTTGATACACATGTTCACAGAGTTTGTAATAGAATTTGAATTGTTACAACAAAAGCCCCAGAAGAAACTGATAAAAAATTAGAAAAAATACTCAATTATAAACAAAAAATGAAAATGCATCATATTACTGTACTTTTTGGAAGATATATTTGCCAAGCCAAAAAACCTTTGTGTGAGAATTGTTCCATAAAAGATTTATGTAATTATAATGTTCAAAAAGGTAAAAGTTTATAAATACCATAATTACTAAAATTAAAAAATCAGTTCCACTTGTGGAACTGATTTTTTAATTTTTTTAAGCTATATTTTCTGTTAATGTGTATAGATTTCTTCAAACCCTTCTTATACAATTTTTATTTTGTAGATTCATATATATTGTATTCTTTTTAACTTTTCTAGTCTTTAAAACTCTTTTGATTACATCTTCTGTAGAAAGTGGTTTACCTGCTTTTTTGAAAATATCAATTATTACGTCAAGTACAGTACCAGGTTTATATCACCATTCTTTTAATACATAGATTCACCTACCAATTAATACAAAATCTTTATTTCTTATAAGTTCATTGTGGATTGTACCAACTTTTACAATTTCTCAGAAGTGATTAGAAATTTCATTTACAAGTTCCAAAAAATGCATTGGTTGTTTCCTTTTTTTCATTATATATACAGCCTTGTTTTTTAGAGTTGTAGGATTTAGGATTTTCCAATCAGTAAGCCCAATGTATTTTTCTTCTCATTTTACCAGATCTGTAAATATATCAAGAACAGAACTAATAAGAATATTGTCAATTTTTCAGAAACTACTAAATAAATTGACTTTTATCATTTCATAAAGGATGTTTGTCTCAATAATATCTTTTTTCTTTTTTAGAATTTTTAGAGATTCTTTGTGAATTTCATTTATGATTTTTTTACTTATTTCTGGAAAATAGAAATAAGTTTTTGTTCAAGATTGAGGCTTACTTTTTTTGATGTTAAAATCTGATTGTAAAATTATTTCTATTATAGATCAATTGATATTATCAAGTCATGCTTCATTGATCACAGCATTCACAAGATTGTCTCTTATAAGTAGTCATCAGTGTAATTTTAATATTTCTTCTCCAATTCTTTGAATTTTTTCAAACTCACTAGCTTTTATAAGTCTTCCGATTTTTTTGATTCCACATTCTGCGATTTGTCTTACTCTTTCTCTTGTTATTCAGTAGCTATTTCAGATTTCTTGGAGAGTTTCCTTTTCTCAATTTAGTCAAATCCTTCTCGAAAGAACTTCCTTTTCTTTTTCGCTTAAATTGTCAATAACCTTGATAAAATCAGACTCTGTGATTGATACAGCAGTAGACATATTTTGTTTTTTAAATTTTAAAATATTTCTTATTAGTAATGTATAATTTTTTTTATAGAAAAGTCAAATTTATTGTAAAAATTAGTGGTAAAATATGCATTTGGTAGCCATTTTGTTTTTTATATTGGTAATTTCATATTTTTATCAGAAGTTTTATTAAGAATATCTTTATATTCCTCAAAATCTTCCATTGACTTATTATTTTCTATATATAATCTGTTCAAGATTTCTTTTTTATTTTCTTTATAGGAAAAAATTCATCAGGCAATCATAAATATTGAACCTATTATTTCAAATATAATAGCATTTCCAATTTCTATTCCTTGGGTAAATTTTATCATTCATCTTAGTGAATTGAATATAACAATAGTTAGGAAAAAAATAACTATTCAGCTAAATGTAATAATTGCATAGTCGGAAAAAAATATACTCATTTTTGTCTTAATTTTTTCTTTGCTATTATTTGATAAAAGCATAAAAGAACAAACAAAAAGAAATAAAATTATTACAAATCAAACATATCATGAATTAAGACTAAAACTATTACCAGATATTTTTTCGTTGGTTAGATTAAACCAATTTAAAAACAATGATATAAAAGATATTAACACTCATATTAGAGAAATTTTTTTATAGGCACCTAGATTTATAAAATTAAAACTTAGTCTATCAATCCATAAATTTATCTTATGCTTAAGTCTTCTTGCTTTTTTAGTATTTTCCATATTTGTATATTTTAGTAAATTTTAATCAACTTTCTTGCGTATAAGTTATAGTTATAAAAGGCAAAAAGTAAATATTATAAAACTTGACTAATATCGGTTTAATGTTATCCTTTAGAAGGTTTTATCAGTTGAATAATTACGTTTTTGATATATGAAAAACAATAATAAAGTAATGATTTTTTTTGATTTAGTTATTTCATTTTTTAAATCTATTTTTGGTAGTGTTTCTTTGTTTTTTTCAGTTTTAATTTGAAAAAATAGGGAAGTCTTAAAAGAAAATAAATTTATGGATACATTCAATTTTTTATTTAATATTTGACCAAGATGATTTTGGAAAAAACCTTCATGAATCAAAATTTGAAGAAGCCTATCTACTTTTATATACTATATCTTTTACAAAGATGAATATTTTAAGGAAGTTAAGAAAAAATAATGCTTTTACACTTGTAGAAGTTCTTGTTTCGATGACTTTGTTTGCGGTAATTATAGTAGCAGCATTTTGAGTTTTTTGAAAAATTTCGACAGGAAAAGTAAAAGTGACAAATAAATTGGATGCATGAAAAGATTTGTATTACTCAATAGAAAAATTCTTTTATCTTATCAAATCTTGATGAGATATAGATTATGAAGAGTATTGGAATAGAAAACTAATGGGCACTCAAACTAGTTCATGATATTATTCTAAATTTACTTGATTTGGTAATTTTTGATCTTGATGAGACCTAAATTCTAATTCAAACTTTTGAACTTGATTTTATTATTGTAGAAGTAATGATGGTGGCATAATTAGTTCAACATGATGTGTTGGCAACTATAATAATTTTTGAGCTTCGTTTAGTTGAATACTTCAAAGATATTGAGAATACACTTTTCAGTTTGTAGATTACAATTCTAATGCTGATGATGAACAATCAAGATGCACCAGTTTATGAAAACCCTGGGGTTGAAAATGAGATCAGGATTGTGATTGAAAAATAGTTTGAGATGACGATGATGAAAACTTATGAACTTGACCAGAGGCATTTTCTGGAAACGAAGTCAAAGAATTATATCTTACCAAATCTTGAAAAAATCCTACTAGAAATTTTTTTAGAATGATATACAGAAAAGATCCAACTGCTCCTAATTGAATAATTTGTGATCCTAATGGCACACATACTTTTTCTTGATGTATATGAAATGTACAAATGCTAAAATTAGATTGAATGGATTTAGGATTGTCTCATGACTGAGTTTATGACTGAAAAATAGATACATGGTGTTGTGATAAAGACTATAAATGTAGTTGAATCTTAGCAAACTGTACTATTCCACGGGAAAATGATATGAAAGACAACTGAACTCGGGTTGATATATTTCCAGATTATTTTAATGTAAAAGATATCAAGTTTTTTGTTTATCCAAATAAAAATTTTAAATTGGCATGGAAAGAAGATTCAGATAATTTAGCTATAAATTCCTATGTTAGAATAAAAATAGTGGTTGGTTATTCATGGAAACAGCTGAAAAGAATGTGAAAAGATTACCAGATAACCCTTTACACAACATTAAATTTAAATAAATAAAAATGTTAAAAAGAAATAAAAACTGAATAGCTCTTATATTGTGAATACTTGTGGTTTGTGGCATTTCTACCATTGCAGTTTTTTTATTAGAAAGAATAACCTGAATTTCCAATAATACAAAATGAATAGAAAATAGCACTATAGCTTATTATAACGCGGTTTCAGCCATAGAAGAATGACTTTTTAATATGACAAAAACAAATCCATGAGCTGAAAATTCATGATCTGGAGGTTCTATCTATAAATGATGATATTCCTATGTTCTAAAGGCTATGGCATTAAACGTCCCAGAATCTGAAGAATGAAATAGTATTTATAATAGGGATTATAATATAATTTCCCCATTTGATCCTATTGAGTTGACTTTGCCAATAACTATTAATGCAAGTGATTGGAACAATATAAAATTTCAATTTAAAACTCCTGCTTTAGATTGAATTAACATGGCTTCTCTAAGTTGAAGTACTAGTAGTTGAGTTATAACTTGGGTTTTATATGGAAGCTGAACTACTGCCTTTGCTAGTGGCAGTCAAATAACTTTTGAAAAGATAGATAATACTGAAATAATTCTTTGAGGTAAAAGTTGAGTCAGCTTAACCTGAAGTGGTATGTCTTTCGAAAGTTTTTATGGTTCTATTGATTCTAATAATCCCTTTTATTGTAACCAATGAAAGTGTAAACTTAAACTATTTTTGGTTGATAAGCTAGTAAATACAAATTGACAACCAATACCATTTTTGGAATATAAAATTACTGATTTCACTAGTGCTATACCTTCAGAATATGCTACAATTACAGCCAATGGTTATTCCTATTGATTTAAAAAAACTATAATTTTAAAAAGGCAACAACTTACAACTTCTGAATATTTTGATTATACAGTATTTAATTAGATATTATATGAAAGAAATAAAAATACAGGAAAATGATGCTTCTCAGAGACTTGATAAGTTTTTGAAGAAGCTTTTTGTTAATGCATCTCTTAGTCTAATTTATAAACTCAACAGAAAAAATAAGATCAAAATAAATGGGAAAGTTGTTGATAATTCTTACAAACTCGAAAAAGATGATATTATAAAAATATTTATAAGTGATGAGGAATACGGTACTTTAAGCAAAAAGAATGAGTTAGTGCAAATAGAAATTTCATCCAAACTAGATAAAAAAGATATTCTTTACGAAGATAAAAATCTTCTTATTATCAACAAAAATCCTTGAATAAATGTGCATCCATGAGATCATAAAACCAAAGAAGTTTCTCTTATTGAACAAGTTCAAGATTATCTATGAAATCAACTAAATTCACTTACTTTCAAACCTTCTCTGGTTCACAGAATAGATAGAGATACTTCTGGAACTGTATTAATTGCCAAAAATAAACTTTCGTTGGATTTTCTCACAAAAGAACTAAGAGAGCATAAAATTGACAAATATTATCTCGCAATTTGTTTTTGAATTCCTGATAAATCCGAATGAACAATAAAAGCAAAACTTGAAAGAATAGAAAATGCTAATAAAGAGGATAAGGTACAAGTAAGCGAAAAATGACAGGAAGCAATCACAAAATATAAAGTTTTAGAAACTTTCAAAAAAGAAGATTTAGAATTTTCTGTAATTGAATGTAAAATAGAAACCTGAAGAATGCACCAAATCAGAGTTCATTTAGCCCATATTTGATATCCGATTGTCTGAGATGACAAATACTGAGACAAAAAAATAAATTCTCATCTAAAGAGAAAATTTTGAATTTCAAGACAACTTCTTCATGCACAAATCTTGAGTTTTACTCATCCAGTTAAAAAAATTAAAGTAACCCATAAGGCGAGATTAAAAGAAGATATGGAAAGATTTTTGGATTCTAAAGATTAATTTTTTAAATTTTTTTCTTAAAACTTTCAATATTTTGCATTTTCTAACTTTCTAAATCCCATGTTTGATTTCATTGAAAATTTTTCCTCATTTCTTATCTTTGATCTAGCTTGAATTTCTAGGTCTCATTTTTGAGAGGCTTTGAATTTTTTTGTTTATGATACGATTAAGATTTTGCTTCTGCTTGTGGTTATAACACATTTGATGTCATTTATAAATATCTATTTTCCGACAAAAAAAGTAAAGGAATTTTTGACCAAAAACAAACTTTTTTGATTGGAATACTTTTTTGCTTCTTTATTTGGTGCTATTACTCCGTTTTGTACTTGTTCATCGATTCCTTTGTTTATAGGATTTTTGAGAGCTGGAATTCCGCTTTGAGTGACTTTTGCGTTTCTTATTACTTCACCACTTGTGAATGAAGTTGCTATTGCAATGCTCCTTTGATGCTTTGGGCTCAAAGTTACTATGATTTATGTAGTTTCTTGAATGCTACTTTGAATTATCGGTGGATTTATCCTGTGAAAGATGAATCTTGAAAAATATTTGAAAGATATTGTAAAAGAAGAAAAAATCCCTTGCGGATGCAAAAAAGAGAAGTGCAAAAGTATTTTTGTCCAAATTTCAAAAGAAGCATTTAAAATAACTTTTAGTCTCATGCCTTATATTGCGCTTTGAGTTGGAGTTTGAGCGATAATTCACTGATATGTTCCTGCTTGATTTTTTGAAGTGTATATTTCAAAAAATAATATTTTTGCCGTTCCGGTTGCTGTGATTCTCGGGATTCCAATGTACGCAAATGCTTCATCTGTGGTGCCAATAATTCAGTCGCTCGTAGACAAATGAATTCCGCTTTGAACTGCACTTGCTTTTATGATGGCGACAGTCGGACTTTCTTTACCAGAATTTTTGATTCTAAAAAAAGTGATGCAAGTGAAATTATTGTTTATATTTTTTGGACTCATAGGATTTTTTATGATTATTCTTGGATATTTATTTAATCTAGTGTTCTAACAGACTTGAATTATTCTAAAAATTATGTAAACTAAAGCCAGTTTTAAAATTTAACTTCGGTATTATGAGCTATTACATACCAAACTCAAAAAACAAAGATGAAGTTTTAGCAAAAATTGAGTTTTTCAAAAAAACTGATTTGAGTTCTTTATTTATCATAACGGATTTCAATAAAACTCTTACGAAAGATCAGTGAAATACAAGCTGGTCTATTTTCCCAAAATCTTGAATTCTCGGCGAGGATTACGTAAAAGATAGAAATGCACTTTTTGCGCAATATAATCCTTTGGAAATTGATGAAACAACAACTCGTGAACAAAAAGCTCAAATTATGAATGAATGGTACATAAAACATTTTGAACTTTTTTTGAAATATAAATTAACTAAATCTCAATTTAATGATATTGTCTGAAATAGAGAACTTATCAAATTCAGAGACTGAGTCGCAAAATTTATAGGTCTTACAATTATTGATGATATTCCTCTTGTTATAGTTTCTTGATGAATTGGAAATGTTATTGAATCAATGATTAAACAATGTGAGCTTTTAGCTGAAAATGTTTTTATCGAGTGAAATTTCTTTGGTTTTGATGCGAATTGACTTGCAAGTTCTATTAGCACAGAAAAGATAATAAATGCCTTTAATAAAGATAATTTCAAGCCAGATGAATTAACTCTGGATGCTATAAACTGAAAAGAAAATTGTATTCTTATTTGAGATTCCATTGACGATTGCGATGTTGCCAAAGTTTTCCCAGCAAAAAATATCTTGAAAATTGCATACACAACGAAAGACAGACAAAAAGAATATTTTGATGACAAGGATTTTGATATAGTAGTTTTGGATGAGGATTTTGGGTTTGTGAATGAGATTTTGGAGAGATAGAAATAATAAATTTTGAAAATTTATTATAAACTTTATAATCAAGATAGTTTAAAATTAAGATTTATTGAAAATGACTACAGTAACTTTTAAGCAAGATATAAAACTTTCAAGCAATGTTTACAACGATTTTGTAGCATTTGTAGAGGATTTTGTAAAAAATAATTATCCTGATTCAAATATCAAAAATGAATATGAAGTGGCTTCTTGTATGAAAAAAAAATGACTTCCAGAAACTTTTATAAAGAACTTTATAAAATCCTATGAATAAAATACTTAAAATAAAAGTACTGGATTTTATATATGATTTACTCAAAAAATTTTGAATAGGAAAGAAGTTTGATAAGCAGATAATTAAGTTGGAACTGTGATTTTTTGACAAATCTTTAAACTTTGAAAAAATCGAATGTAAAAAATGATTCATTTTTTATTCTTTTAGAATAGACATTCATTATAGAGCTTATTTGAGAAAAGAAAATGATGTTTTTATTGTCTTTGATATAAATAATCATGATTACGAAAGCATAAAAAACAAACTCAAATCAATGTAGAGCCATTAAATTTTTATCATGCAAACCAAAAAGTTATTTGATAGTCTTTTGAAATATGGATAAAATATGCAAAATTTTAATTAAATCATTAGCATAAAATGAAAATACTCATTATTTCAGATGAACCACCAAAACAATCAATTTTGGAAGTTGTTAGTCAAGACTCCTGAATCGAGCTAATAATAACTTTGGGGGATTTGTATGAGTTTGACATTAAAGAATTAAAAGAAATAAAAAATATTCCCAAAATATGAGTTTATTGAAATCATTGTTCTTGAGTTTATTTTGAGGAATTTGGTATCAAAAATATGCATTTGGAAACATTTGAACTTAATTGAATAACTTTCTGATGATTTGAATGATGTGTAAGATATAAAGAAAAATGAAGATTTCAATATACTCAAGACGAAGCCAAAGAATTACTAGAAAATTTTCCAAAAGTTGACGTATTTTTATCTCATTGTCCTCCATTTTGAATTAATTATAACAATGATGAAGCACATACTTGATTTGAAGCAATAAAAGAATATATAGAAAAAAACAAACCAAAATATGTACTACACTGACACACTTATAATAAATGAAATTTTGTAGATAAATATTTGGGCACAGAGATTGTTTATGTTAAAGGGGCGAGAGTTGTTGAGGTAGGTTAAAGTTAAAGTATATAATAATAGATAGTGTTGAGATGAGTAGATATTTGAAAATAAAAAGTAATTATTATCTTATAACGTTAAACACATATGAAAACTTGTCTTTTTTGTTCAGAACAAATACAAAATGAAGCTATAAAATGTAGATTTTGTTGAGAGTTTGTTAGTACGACAGATAATACCAATAATATAGAGTGTAATATTTTGAATAGGCAAGAAAACCCTCAAAAGAATACTACATTTAAAAATGTTATAAATTTTGTTAAAGCAAAATGAAGAATATGAAGATCAGACTTTGTGATTGCAAATATTTTATTGTGCATATGAATGAATTTGTGTTTAGCAATCTTCAAAGATAACTATTTGTATAATTTAATTTTTTGTATTGGCTTTTTATATATGGCTATAGTTTTATTAATTAAAAGATTACATGATTTAAATAAAATCTGATGGCATGTTTTATATATTGTGCCAATTATGTTTTTTTATCAACCACTTATCGGATATCTTGAAGACATTCAACCCGAAATTGGTTACTCATCACTAATAATAATTAAATTATTTATTGCACTTGTTTTATTATGAATATGTATTTATCTTAGTTTTTTTAAATGAACTAACTGAAATAATATTTATTGAGAGGATCCAATAAATTAGTAATATCTATATTTTTAATAACAAAATTTATGAACATACAAGACTGGTTAGTTGATAATGATATTAATTTTGATACATACACAGAATTGTATGAAAAATGATATATAATTAATTTGCTTGTTGCTAAGTCAAATTCTATGTGAATTTTGATTTCCACATGAATAAGACCTAAATGGTTTGTTTTTCCTTATCTGAACCCTATTTTACCAATACTTTCAGTGGTGGTTTGAATCTACTTTGAAATACCCATAATAAATATTATTTTGGGAGTAGTTGCAATAATTTTATCATGGTTTTTATCGTTACCTTCCTTTACATCAATTTGAAACCTTTTTATATTACTATTAATTTTTTTATTATTTCAAAATTATTTGAATTATAATTTAATGTATATTTTATATTTCTTTGCCATAATAGTTTTTTTTAATCAAAGATTTGCTTGGCATTTAGCACCAATGATTATTTTAGATAAAGCAAAAAATAATGAAGATTTTTTTAATAAGTTATTCAAGGCTGGATGACTTTTTATTGTAGATAGTGAATGACAAAAATATAATTCATTCATGATTAATTGTTTAAGAAAAAATTATGAATAAAGAAAGTTATTTTACAGAAAAGGAACTGAACAATATATTTGAAGATGGTTTTATTTATGAATTGAACATGGTTGTTTTCACCTTGATAAGGTTTATGCATTATTTAAACAAACCCTATAGAACCATAGAAGAAAAACAGGAACAGGATGTATTTCTAGAATCTTTTCTTATACATACAAGGGTTATTATTGATTTTTTTCGTTTTAATAAAAATTATCCTAATAATGTTTACTATACTTATTATGTTGGAAAAGGATCAGTTATTAATTTAGTAGATACAGAAGAAGAATTATTTAGGGATTTAAGTACAAAATTAGCACACATTACAAGAGGGAGACTTCAAGATAATATAAAGTGGTGAGATAGACTTGAAGAAATTAAAAATTGTATACTTTGATTACTTAAACAATTTGAAAAAATCATTGCCGATAGTGAACGTAAGAAATTATTGAGTGAGAAAATTAAAGAAATAGAAATTATAGAAATCAAAGAAAAGAGTTTTATAAATTCAGGCGCAACCTGACCAAGGTATTAAAATAAGAAAAAATCGTAACAAAAAATATCTAAATTATGACATATCTAAAATCAATATACATTCATTGAGAATGAGCTTCTCATCTTTATTGAAAAGCTAAAAGTTTTTCTAATAATTTTTGAACTATTGCAATTCCTCGGTCTATTTACCCAGAAGAAGCTGTGGAATATTATAAAAATAACTTATCAGAACTTAGAGATATTATTTTAATTTGAAGTTCTGCCTGAGCTATTAGTATTCAGATGATATTGAAATTATTTTCTAAAAATATTAGAAAAATTATTTTATTTAATCCGGCAATTTATCTTTCCAATCTCGAATCAGAAGTTCCTATTGTTGTTTATGTTTGAAAAGAAGACTGATGAGTAAGTAGTTATAATTCTCTTTCCGCACCTCAAAATGTTGAGCTAATAGAAATTGATTGAGATCATAGCTTTACATGAAAAGAAGAGTTATTGAATTCTATAATTAGCCATGAACTATCCAAAATTGCCTCATAAATTTAATAACCCGTTAAGGTAACCCTAATATTTGACTAAAAATAGATATTATGCTAATATATTACAACTAATTAATTTAAAATAGATAAGTAATAATATATTTCTTTTAATTATTTTATTGTAAAATTATGAAAAAATGTCCTTATTGTAGTGAAAATATACAAGATAAAGCTATCAAATGTAAGTTCTGTTGAGAGTTTTTAAATGATGTAATGACTAATGAAGAGAAGATAATTAAAAATGAGAAAAATTCAAATATCTTAGGTTGAATAGTGGCTATAAGTATATATGTATTATTTATATGAATCCTTTTATATATTTTATCTGATATATTTTTTATAAATTTTTTAAAGGATATATTTACTGAAAAGTGAATCTTAGGAATAATTAATAGAAAACATTGAACATTTTTTTATGTCATTGTTTGTATTTGAATAATATTTTCCATTATATATAAACTTTGATGATTGTTTAATACATTGGATTCCAAAGATTGAAATGGTCGTTATTTAACAGTAATTTATACTTTATTAGCTGTTTTGCCAATATTGGTGACAATAGCAGTATTTGTATGATTGTGAATTAATTTTTCTTTTACTTTAATACTTAATTATATTTGATTTGTAGAGATTTGATTTCTTTTAATACTTTTCCTATCTGAATATATTCCATTATTGTGAATTGTATGAATATTTCTACCTATTGTATATTATATTTATATTATAATTAAATTCATTATATAATGAAAAAGTGTAAATTTTGTTATGAAGACATTCAAGATGAAGCTATTAAATGTAGGCATTGTTGAGAAATGTTTAATAAAAATAAAATTATAGATAATATAAAATATCAGAGCAATATTAACGTGTTTTATTATTGGTTATATTTTTTATCGTTCATTCAGTTCATACAGTGAATATATTTATATTTTACAAATAAAGAAGGAATTTTATTAAATATTGCATTTTGAGTATTTATTATTTTCATATGAGAATGAATAAAACAAAAAATAAGAGCTATAACTATAATTTGATTATTATTAGCAATGATATCAGCGTTTGGTTCTATTTGAAATATGTTAGAAGCAAATATTCTATGAAAATTTATTCAAATTATTTTATGGATATGAATTCCAATTTATTACTGAATCACATGAACTATTTGAGTATTTAAATATAATAAAATAATGAACCAAAATAATATAAAAAAGAAAATACAAGATAATACTTCAAGTGAGAATAAAAATAAAGAAAATACAGATAGATATTCAGAAAAAAAATCAAATAAAGAAGAACCTGTTTATTCTAAACAAGAATACACTGCGCCTACAAATAAGCCAAATCAAGAACAACAAGAAGTATTAGATAAAATTAGAAAAACAAAAGAAAGTATCTTTCTTACTTGAAATGCTTGAACTTGAAAATCATTTATAATTCAAGAATTTAGAAAAAATCCTAATAATAAAAAATATATAGTTTTAGCACCTACATGAACTGCGGCATTAAATGTTGAATGATTAACTATTCATAGATTTTTTAAATTAACTCCAAGCTCAACATTGGATAACTGTAAAGCAATATTTTGAGATAAAAAAATTCTTCTTCAAAAAATCGATACTATTATCATTGATGAAATTTCAATGGTTAGTTCAGATATGCTTGATATAATCGATAAAGTAATTAGAGATACACTAAATTCAAGCATACCCTTTTGATGAAAACAAATGATTTTAGTATGAGATCCATTTCAATTACCACCAATTATAAAAACAGAAGAAAAGATGTATTTAATGGAAAAATGATACAATTCAGAATATTTCTTTGACGCTTTTTCATATAAAAAATATAATTTTGAAAAGATTGAATTAAAAACAATAATTAGACAGAATGATATTGAATTTATTTCAATTTTAAACAATATTAGGAAATGAATAGTATTAATAAAGGATTTAGAAAGAATGAATTTAAATATAAATAAAAATATTTGAAAGGATTACATAACTTTATCAACTACTAATATAATCTCAAATAATATAAATGTAATTGAATTGAATAAAATAAATGGTCCAGAATACTTATATAATGCCACCATAACATGAGAATTTAAGGAAGAAGAATACCCAACAGATAAAAATATTAAATTAAAAAAATGAGCAAGAATAATGGCTATAAAAAATCAAAGAGAATTATTATATTCTAATTGATCACTCTGAACAATAATTGATATTTATGATAATAAAATTTTAGTAAAATTTGATCACTTGAATAAAAATGTTCTAATTGAAGAAGAAGAATGGAAAATTGAAACCCCATTGTATAATGAAGAAACTAGGCTAATTGAATATAAAGAATTATGAAAATTTGTTCAAATACCTTTAAAATTAGCTTATTCAATAACCATACACAAGAGCCAATGAAAAACTTTTGATAAAATATGTATAGATTTATGAGAATGATGAAGCTTTGTTTGCTGACAGACCTATGTTGCTTTAAGCAGGTGTAAAATGCTAAGTTGAATTTCTTTAAAATATCCATTAAAGAAATCTGATATAAAAGTTGATGATAAAATTATTCATTTTATGAATAAGAATAATAGTTTAAAAATCCAAACTAACGAAGAAAAAATTAAGATTATTGAAGATTCTATTCAAAATATTAAAAAACTAAAATTTGATTATATTGACAGTAAATGAAGTAGTACATCAAGGATAATTAAGGCAAATAATTTTTGAGAATTAAAGTATAACTGATTCAATTTTTATTGATTAAAATGATATTGTTTTTTAAGAAATGAAGAGAGAGTATTTAAAATAGAAAATATAAAAAATTTGGTAATTATTGATTAATTTAATAACCATTTATCATGCAAACCCAAACTTTCATCCTCTGACCCTGACAATCCAAATCTTACCTCATAGAATCCAGTTTATGAAACTTTATCATTGACCTTTGATGAGAAGATTTCGACGAATTACTGAATTACATTCAAAAAACTAATCTTGAAATAAATTGAATTATTATCACTCACGGGCATTATGATCATATTTTGTGATTGAATAAATTTGTTTCGTTAAACAATTGCAAGGTCTTTATTTCATCTTGAGATAAGGATTTTTTGTATGATCCGAGTTTGAATTTATCGAAGTTTTGGTGAGATGGGGAATTTATTTTGGATAAGTGAATTGAGGTTCAGGTTCTTGAAAATGGTTCTAAAATTTGACCTTTTGAGGTCAAATTTACACCTGGACACACTAGAGGTTCGATTTGTCTGTTTGATCATGAAAATAAAAATATTTTCACTGGGGATACACTTTTTCCAAATTGAGAATGAAGGACTGATTTGCCGACAGGAGATGATTTTTTGATCGTGAAAAGTATTTTTGAATTGAGTAAATATTTGAAAAAGTGATATAAGATTTTTGCTGGACATTAGTTTTAGAAAGTTGCAAAATTTTAAAATAAAGGAAGTTTTTTATAAAACTTCCTTTAAAATTTTCTGTGTAATTTCAGATTTTGGCAATAGAATTCAATTTTCCACACATTCTATTTTTGTCCAATTTTGCATGGTAGCTACTTTTTGGGCGCTATTGTAGGCATTTATTAGATGATCTTTGTCGTCCTCGTGAATATCCTTATTGTCACCATTTTTAATATATTCTCTTTTTTTCTTCATTTCAACCAGTTTGATAGCCGTGTCTACAGGAAGAGTAAGAAATATAGTTTTATCAGGTTTTACAATTCCAAAAATATTGAATTCTAGATCTTCAAGCCATTTTACATAATCTTTTAATTCATTTTCATCTTTGATTTTTCATCATTGGTGAATCATACTTGCAGAAGTATATCTATTTGAAATTATATAATCATAATTTTTGAGATCTTCCCTCAAAGAAAAAGAGGCATCAAATCTATCAATAGCGTAAAAAATACTTGCAGGTTTTGCGCCAAGACCTCTTCCATAAGCTCAATTCAAATATTTTCTCACCATTATACTAGCATCCTCTTCATATCTAGGAAAATCATAAATTTTTACTTTTTTCCCGAGTTTTTCGAGTTCAGTTTTCAAAAGTTCGGTTTGAGTTCATTTACCACTTCAGTCGATTCAGTCGATTACTATAAACATAAGATGGTCTAAAATTAAAAGTATAAAGGAGAAAGGTATAAGCTTTTTCTTGTCCCCCTCGCGTGAGGGGGAAGGCGAGTGCAAAGCATGAGTAGGGGGAGCTGTGCCAGTCATCCTGAAATAAATTCAGCATGACGATTTAAATTATAGTTTTTCTTTCTAGAGTTTATAAACTTTACAAACTTTGTAAAGTTTTTTGACAAAAAAACTGGTATCAAAAATACCAGTTTATAATATTGCGAATACTTTTATTTTCAACTAATTTCCGCAGTTTTCTTTTGTCTAGCGTAGAATTTGTCAACAGCACTAGTTTTAAGAAGTGTTCTTTTACCAGTGTAAAATGGGTGACATTTACTACAAGTTTCTATTCTTATTGATCACTTTACTGTGCTTCCAGTTGTGAAAGTATTTCCACAAGAACAGACTACACTCGTTTCTTCATTGAATTGAGGATGAATATCTTTTTTCATAATATTTTTCTAATTTTGTAAATCTTACATTTTAATTAAATGGTGCCGAGAGAGAGACTCGAACTCTCACGCCTTGCGACACTGGCTTCTAAGACCAGGGTGTCTACCAATTCCACCATCCCGGCAAATATTTTAGTATAAAGTGAAAAGTTAAAAGTATAGAGTATTTTTGTAGATATTTTTTACTTTCTACCTTTTACTTTAAACTGAAAAATCTGAAAAATTTTTCCTAAATGGTGGGCCGGGCTAGATTCGAACTAGCGAAGGTGAAACCAACGGATTTACAGTCCGCCCCATTTGACCGCTCTGGAACCGACCCAGAATTTGTGTAAAAAATGGAGCCACTTGTCGGATTTGAACCGACGACCATTCGCTTACAAGGCGAGCGCTCTACCAGCTGAGCTAAAGTGGCAAAATAAAGTCACAAAAACATAATTTAGCTCGCTCATTTTAAAAAAAAGTTTCCATTTGTCAAAAAATTTTTCAAATAAAAATGCAAAAGTTATAAAAAGTTGATTTTTAACGAAAAAAACAGCAAGTAATATTATTTGATATTAATAAACTCTCAAACAGTAAGTCAGAGTTCGTTTATTATAACTCTTAGAGTTCATTTTGGGACATCTCAATCATGGAAAGGTATTGGTAAAGTTATTCAGTTTAGGGGATTATAATAAACTGGATGTTTTTTGGTTCTTATTTCTATGTATCATAGTTTTTTGACCTTGTTTCTTAATATGTTATATGAGATAATTGGTAATTTAGGCATAAGTGTTCCTTTTATATGTATTTATGTTTTGATATTTAGATTTTTTATTTAAAGCATCTAAGATAATAAATCTTGCCTCAATGCAACTATCAATGCCATCAATCATATTTTCATATGCCTCTTCTAATGTTTTTCAACTTGCAATACATCAGTTGATTTGTGGAGTAGTTGCAGTGAAAACACCATCTTCATCTTGAAAATAGTTTATATCAAAATTAATATATTTTTTTACGTCCTTATTCATATTTTATCTCTATAATAATTAAAGATGAACTAGTTCTGATTATAAAAAAATTTTTCATAAAATCAATAATTTGACATTGAGAAAGTTACAAGAAAGTATAAAAAAGTTGATTTTTAACGAAAAAAAAATATATTTAGGCGAACAAAAACGTTTGCTTACTATTTTTAATAACCCCCAGATTTTATGCACAGGACGCACACATGTTGAGATTTGAATAGTTCTCATATTTGACAAGAAATTACATTGGCTTGATGGGTAAATTCAAGAAGAGATCATGGTTGAATTATTTTTATTGATTTGAGAGATAGATATTGAGTTACTCAGATTGTTTTTGATCCAGAGGATGACAAAAATGCTTGGGAAATAGCTGATTCTTGTAGAAGTGAGTTTGTAATCAAAGTAACCTGAAAAGTAAGACCAAGACCAGCAGGACAAGAAAATCCAAAACTAAAAACTTGAGAAATAGAAATTATAATTTCAAACATCAAAATACTTTCAAAATCAAAAACTCCTCCGTTTGAAATTTCAGAATTTTCTGAAGCAAATGAAGATATTAGATTAAAATATAGATATCTTGATCTAAGAAGAAAACAAACCTTAAACAAAATTGAATACAGGGCAAAACTTATGCATTTTACGAGAAATTGGTTTACAGAAAAGAATTTCCTAGAAATCCAAACTCCAATTTTTACAGTTTCTTCTCCTGAAGGAGCGAGAGATTATCTCATTCCGTCAAGGATTCACAAGTGAAAATTTTATGCTCTTCCACAAGCACCACAGATCTACAAACAACTTCTTATGGTTGGTTGAGTAGA
>JAQUZJ010000071.1:0-1996 GCA_028691375.1 Candidatus Altimarinota bacterium
TGGTGGGCGAACCGGGGCTCGAACCCGGGACCTCTTCCTTAAGAGGGAATTGCTCTACCGACTGAGCTATTCACCCGAATTTTTTTAGCCCGTTAAATCTAATGGATTTTTCGAAAAAATCAAATTAATTTTCTATGATTGTTCAGATTTCTTCGTCACCGTTTATAAAATCTATAAGTTTTTCTAGTTTTTCAATGTTCATTATTAGCAACTTTATTTTATTTTCTTTGGCAAGAGAAATGGCTGTAAGATCCATTATTCTAAGATCTTTTTCTAGAACTTCCATAAAAGTGGTTCTTTTTATTGGTTTTGCATCATCAAATTTTTTTGGGTCCTTGTCATAAAGATAATCAACTTTGGTTGCCTTTACAACATATTCACATTCAAGTTCCAATGCTCTCAAAATTCAGGCTGTGTCTGTCGTAAAGAATGGATTTCAGGTTCAACCTCAGATTATTACTATTTTTCAATCTTTCATTTCTTTGACTGCGTCTTCATATGTAAACAATTTTCCGATTGAATCTATTGTTTTTGCACAAAAAATTTGTGATTCCTTTCATTGATTCTGAAAACTGTCGTGAAGTGCTACACTATTCATTATAGTTGCAACCATTCATATCATATCCGCATTATTTCTCATCATTCATTTTGCTCATTCTCAGAGTCATCTAAATATATTTCCAGATCAAACTACAATTGCGATTTCGTGTCATTCATTTGATATTGCAATGATTTTTTTAACAAGAGTATTTAAGAATTCGTTGTCTATTCAATAACTAAATTTTCACATCAAAGCTTCTCAAGAAAGTTTAAGAAGAATACGCATAATAGTTAAAAGTTAGAAAATTTAAAGTAGAAAGTGGAAAATATGGAATAGATTGTAGGGACAAGTTTTAAACTTGTCCGGAAAGAGTAGGGAACGAATATTTTCGTTCCTAAATTCTAATAAAATTTAGAATTAGCCGAAAAGCAGTTTATATTTTTTTGAAAAAAAGCAAAATATTTTTAATTTTTTGTCACTTTAAAAGTTAAAATGTCGTAAACTTAATTAATAGAAATGTCGTAAGGTGTAAAAGTAATATTTACTTTTATATCAAAACAATATTTATGACTAGCTATTTGATTATGACACAGAAGGAACTTAATTTAAAAAGTGTAATGGATAAACTTGTTTGATGATCTATTTTAGAACGTGAAGCAGCAAAACTTGCACACAAGAGCTTACGACAGATTCAACGAATCAAAAAACGATATAAAGAGCAAGGTGATAAGTGATTGATAAACAAATCCAGGCTACGTAAATCAAATCATCAATATAACAGTAAAAAATATGATGAGGCTGTATCTATAATCCAAAAATATTATCATGACTACTCCTATATAATGATACAAGAAAAATTAACTGAAAAACATAATATATTCTTCTCAATGGCAACTCTCAGAAATGAATTATTAAGAAGAGGAATTAGATTGGTAAAAAAACAGAAAAGACCCGATAAACAAAGAACTATGAGAATAAGAAAAGAAAATTATTGAGAGATGACCCAATATGACTGAAGTTATCATCTATGGTTTGAAAATAGATGAGAAGAAGTATGTTTACTTGTGTCAGTTGATGATGCAACTTGAGATATTGTTGCTAGATTTGATATTAATGAAGGAATTAGAGCAACTTTTGAATTCTGGATGGATTATATACTGGTGTATTGAAAACCAAAATCTATTTATCTTGATAAGTTTTCAACATACAAAATCAATCATCCAAAGAAAAAGTAAACTTTCAAGAGTAAATAATAAAAAAATTTGAACCATTTTGGAAAAAATGGTCGTACTATAAGAAGGGCTTTATGAAAGCTACGAAAAGGCTGATATTTTTCTTAGTGGTGCAATCCTAAGAAATTTCTTGGTCGAACTTTCCATAGGTAACAAAAAAGAGCTTTGTTATCAAGAAAACAAGCTCTTTAATTTTGTAAAAATGGTTAATTTTTCTTTTGGT
>JAQUZJ010000071.1:2096-4307 GCA_028691375.1 Candidatus Altimarinota bacterium
TATTTTTCTTAGTGGTGCAATCCTAAGAAATTTCTTGGTCGAACTTTCCATAGGTAACAAAAAAGAGCTTTGTTATCAAGAAAACAAGCTCTTTAATTTTGTAAAAATGGTTAATTTTTCTTTTGGTAAATCGGAGATATCTATCAAACTTTTTTGTTTGATAGTTTTTTTCATGATGTATTATTGATTAAAAACTAAAACCTATTCTCACACAATCCCAAACACTCTATAACTATTCTCTCAAATCTCAATCCTCGTTATGCATTCCCTTATAAACTCCTCTTTCTCCTTATTATCAAGTTTTCAATACTTCTCGTTATATCTTTTAGAAAGCTCTTCAATAAGCTCTTTTACTTCCTCAAGTGTTTTGAGTCAGTTAAGTTTTTCTTCAATCTTTCCTTTTCTCTCTTCAAGCGTTTTCTTTTCATTTGTTAAATCCTTTATAATGTCAGTGTAAGAATCAAAATTGTCTTCATCCTCGATTTGTCTTCTTAATCATGCTTTTAGAGTTCTTTCTTTTTTAACTAGTTCTTCGTTGATTTCTAAGAGTTCTTTTCTGTATTCGTTTACAGTTTGTGTTTGGTCTTTTTGAGTTTCTACATACTTCTTTAAAAACTCTTTAGGATTCTCAAATATCTTACTTAATTCTTTCCATATTCAATTTAATAGTTTAACTTCTGAAACTGCCTTGTTTGTACATAAAACGTCATTTCAAACCTTTGCCGTATGTCTTCCATTACACCTGTAATTTCAAGTATCTTTTTGACTTTTATAATAAACGTAACTTCTTCCACAAACTCAACACTTCAAAAGTCCTGTAAATAAATGTACTTCTCATCTTCCATTTAGAACCTTTCATTTTTTAAGCTTTTCTTGTGCTTTTCTAAAGGTTTCTTCGTCGATTATTTTATCGCATTCAAAATATAGCCATTCTGCTCTATCTCTTTTTACTCCTCTTGATTTTCCGTTTTCATTTACTGCTTTTGTTTTCAGAAAATAGTATTTTCAAATATAAACCTCGTTTGTTAGTATTTTATGAACGAAAGAATAATGAATATAATTTTTTGAAACTTTATCTTTTCATTCTTTGTCGGCTCTCGTTCCAATATTAAGAGAGGTTAAATAAGTTCTTGTTGCGGAAGCGGTCATTTTTTGATTTACGAACAAATCAAAAATTTTTCTTACCAAATTTGCCTCCTCTTCGTTAACCCTCAATCTCAACCCCTTTCAATCCTCATAGGTTTCGTATCAAAAGGGAGTCGTTCAGAATACAAAATATCATTGCAGGGCTTTTGATACCCTTCATTCCATTGTACGTTCTTTGATTGTCTCCCTCTCCATTTCTGCAATAGCTCAAATCATCGTTAAAACAAGGTTTCAGGTATGGGTTTTTAGGTCAATATTCTCGTTTTTAGAGATAAAGTTTACATCGTACTTTTTAAGAAATTCTATAAATTCCAGTAAGTATCTTGTTTTTCTGAAAAGTCTGTCAATTTTCCATACCAAGACTATATCAATCTTTCAATCTATAATATCCTTTTTTAGCTTTGTTAAAGCTGGTCTTTGTTCTACATTTGAGGCTCAACTTACTCATTCATCTTTATATATCAAGCTTTTTCAAAATTCCCATCCGTTGTCTTTATTCGCCTCAACAAAAGATTTTAAGATTCTCTCTTGCGAATCTAGTCAAAATCATTCTGTGGCTTGTTCCTGTGTGGAAACTCTCAAATATATTGCGACTCTTTTCATAACAAATACTTAGTAATTTAAAAAAATGTGTATCAAAAGGAATGCTCAAGATGAGGCTATAAGTATTCAAATAATAGCAAAAACAATAGCTCCTTTTGTCTTTGAATTTAAAACCATCTCAATCAGCTTAAATATAGTTTTGTCACTAAGTTCTTTGTCTTTTATGAATACAAAGTCTCTTTTGTCTTCTTGTCTTTTAGACTTTCTAATCTTCGTCATCTTTCTTTTTGTTAATCTTAAAAAGTTCATCAAAGCTTCAGTCTAGGGTATTGATTATCTTGATTAGATTTTTAATTCAAGGATTCTTGATTTTTCAAGTTTCTATCTTAATCAGGGTGATGTTTGGTATACCTGCTAATTTTGAAAGTTGTTCTTGTGTAAGTTTTTTATTATCTCTTAAAACCTTTAGTTTTTCTCATAAAGTAAGTATTCTTTTCCTTCACATATTTAAGGGATTTAGTA
>JAQUZJ010000016.1:0-17288 GCA_028691375.1 Candidatus Altimarinota bacterium
GACGAAGTTTTTAACGAACTTTTTCGTTGAAATAAAAACTCAAAAAAAGATAAACAAGCCTCGTGAATAAGATTTTCAATATTTTTTGATGAAAATAAGTCTAATGAATATATTAAAGAGGTTGTCGTTTCAAAAGAGAAATTATTATCTCTGCCCATTGAATTTTGTGATTTTTCATGGGAAGCTTTCTCCCGTAAACCTAAAATTCCTAAAACAATACCTCTTAAATCATCTATGATTGATTCATCAAATGCTAGATATCAAAATTGATCGGATGTAAATGCTACTAGAATTATTCATGATAGATTATCCTCCGATGAAGAAACAAAAATTTCTCAAGCCCATAGAAAATTGAAAGATTTATTTTCTCAAGATCCAAGTATCGAACAAATTAATAAAGCCTTAACATGACATAATATATCTGAAAAAATCCTTTCATTACAAATTGAAACTTCTACAAAATCAAGTTGGGAAGCTAGTCTTGTTCCATACCTAGACGATATTCCTTTTCAATATGCTTGAAAATGAGAACAGTGTTTAGTTAAAACAAAATTATCATTGCAACACAGAAAAGTAACAGAATCAAATGTAATACTAATAGAAGAACCAGAAAATCATCTATCACATTCAAAGCTCAATCATTTAATAGATTATATTAAAACTAATAATAGGGATAAACAAATAATTATCTCAACACACAGTAGTTTTGTTGCAAACAAACTTTGATTAAGAAATTTAATTCTCTTGAATGTTGATGAGAAATCTAAATTAAGGAAGGAATTTAGAACAACAAGTTTAAATAAAGATACACAGAAATATTTTGAGAAATTACCTTGATATGATACATTGAGATTAATTTTGTGTAGGAAGGCTATCTTAGTAGAGGGAGACTCGGATGAATTAATTGTTCAGAAAGCCTTTCTAAATGAAAAAAAGAATTTGCCATTAGCTGACTGAGTTGATGTTATTTCTGTGCGCAGTTTAGCATTTAAAAGATTTTTAGATATTGCCAAAGAACTTGTTCAACCTACTGTCGTAGTAACTGATAATGACGGTAAAACTAAATCTGAAATGGATGAAAATTACAAAGAATATAAAGATAAGCCCAATATTAAAGTCTGCTATGATGAGTTTGTTGATACCTGAACTTTAGAACTAAATTGAAAACCATTTAATTATAATACATTAGAACCAAAATTTTTTAAAGCAAATAACTTAAATATTTTAAATAAAATATTTAACCAAAAATTTCAAGAGGAAAATGAGATGCATAAATATATGGAAACACACAAAACAGATTGTGCTTTAGTGATTTTCGATACCAATGAAATTATTAAATTTCCCCAGTATATTTTAGATGCTATTAATTGGGAATATGAATAAAAATAAAATAATTATTGCATCTGCAGGTTCTTGAAAAACAAGAACTTTAGTTGAAGAAGCTATATTAATAGCAAAGAAGTTTCCAAATAAAAATGTTCTTATTACAACATTCACTGAAGCAAATGAACAAAGCATTAAAAATAAAATTATTCAAAAAACTGGTGGCTACATACCTGAAAATATAATAGTTCAAACACGGTTCTCTTTTTTGTTAGAGCATTGAGTAAAACCATTTCAAAGCGAGTTAGATGATGATTTATGGGGTAAAAATGTATGATTTTGTTTTGTAGACAAAAAATCAGCACAAAAATTTGATGAAACCTGAAAAGCAATTACATTTATAAGTTCAGAATGAAAAGAAAATCCTATTTATTGGTGAGAGAATGAGAATTTTAATAAACATTATTTTAATTCTAATTTTCAGATTTATTCAGATAAAATTTCTAAATTTGTTATCAGATGTGATAAAAAAACAAAAGAAGAAAAAAAGGATATATGAATAATTATTGAAAGAATATCAAAAATATTCTCCCATATATTCATAGATGAAGTTCAAGACCTAGCTTGATATGATTTAGAAATTTTAAAATTGCTCTTTAAATCTGAATCCAATATTTTATTAGTTTGAGATCCTAGACAATGAACGTATTCAACCAATAATTCAGCAAAAAATAAAAAGTATGCAAGATCTCAAATTATAAATTTTTTTGAAGACGAAACTTTAATAAAATGACTTGAAATTGATGATAAATCCTTAACCATAAACTATAGATGTAATGATAAAATATGTAGTTTTTCAAATAAAATTTTTCCAAATTTAAAACAAACAACCTCAGATCAAAATTTTATTACATGACATGATTGAGTCTTTGTAATAAGAGAAAAAGATATTGATGAATATCTTAAAAGAAATTCAAGTTGTATGCAACTACGAGAAAAAATAACAACTAAATGAGTGAGAGAAAAATATAATGTTATGAATTTTGGCGAATCAAAATGACTGGACTTTGAAAGAATTCTAATTTATCCGACTGAGCCAATAAAAAAATGGATTAAGGAAAATAGAAGTGAATTAGCGCCCACTAGTCGTTCCAAGTTTTATGTGGCTGTTACGAGAGCAAAATATAGTGTTGCAATAGTATACGATTTTGCAAATGAAGAAATACTTGAAGGAATTGAAAAATATCTTTTAAGCTAATTATTAGTAATAATCATAGAGATTTTATCCATTATTAGTAATTAAATTCCACATCCCATGCCCCACCCAATCCACACTTTCCTCACAAACATTCCAAAGTGAAAAATCACAACTTACAAAATCCTCGCGGATAAATTCAAAATCCATCCTAGGGCAGTCGCAAGGATTTTGTCGCAAAATCATGAGCCGGATGTTTTTCCTTGTTATAAAGTTGTTCACCACGATGGTAAACTTGGGGGATATACGCACGAGCTTTGAATAGAAGAAAAAATCAGAAGACTAGAAAAAGATTGAATTAAGGTTGTAAATGGAAAAATCTCAAAAGAATATTTTTGGCTTGGATAGATTGTTTGGGTAAAAAATATTTTTCTTTCTTGAAAAAAAAGAGATAACGGTTATATTTTAGCCGTTATTTTAAAATAAAATTTTTCTTAAAATGAAGACTAAAAGTATAGATTATCCGTTATTTTTTGCTATTCTTATCCTTGTAATTTTTGGAGTTATAATGATAAGTTCTGTAAGTGTTTATTCTTCTTACAAGGTTACATCTGCAATGGTAGCAGCCTGAAATCTCAAAGAACCAAATAATTATTTTTATCTATTAAGAAGTCTTATTAATTTGCTTGTGTCTTTTTGTCTTTTTGCTTTTATAGTGAAGATTCCTTATGGTTTTTTTGAAAAAAATGCTAAGAATTTTTTTATAGCTTGAGTTATTTGACTTGTTGCAGTTTTACTTTTTTGAGCTCAATATAATGGTACAAAATGATGGTTAAATATTCCTTTTTTGCCATCAATTCAGCCTGTGGAATTTTTCAAAATATTTTTTATAATTTATATTGCCTCCTATTTAAAGAAAAAGAAAAATGATTTAAAAGATTTTAAAAATTGATTTGTTTCTTTTATGTTGCTTTTATGAGCGGTAGTTTTACTTTTGTGATTACAACCAGATTTTTGATCCATACTTATCATAGTTCCTGTTTCCATTTTACTTTTTTATTTTTGATGATGAAATACTAAATATATTTTTATTACTTTTTTAATATGACTTATTTTTGTCTCTTTTATTTATTGATTATGAAAGCATAAAACCGACACAGATAGAAATTATTTTTCTTATATTACCGATAGAATGGACAGTTTTTTATCAGACAAGAAAAAAATAGCAGAAAGTAATAAGGCTGAAGATTTTCAGATAAAACAATGATTGATTGCTATTTGAAGCTGATGATTTTTTTGATTATGATTTTGAGGTTCTATACAAAAATTCTGATATTTGCCCGAAGTACAAGGAGATTTTGTATTTTCTGTAATTGCTGAGGAATTTTGATTTTTTTGAATACTTATTCTTATGTTTTTTTATTTATTTATAGCTCTTAGATGATATACCATTGCTGATAGCGTAGAAGATCTTTATTGAAAATATCTGGTTTTTTGAATAACCACATTGATTGTTTTTCAGGCTTTTATAAATATTTGAGTAAATTTAAATATTATACCACTGACCTGAGTAACATTGCCTTTTGTAAGTTATTGAGGATCTTCTTTTATGTCCATGATTTCAGGAGTTTGAATAATTTTGACCGTGTCTAGGCATTCTAATTTTGAAAAAATGAATTCTATATTATTAATAAAAAGGTGAAACAAAAGATTTTTTAGGAAGAAAATAACATGATAGTTAAAAAAGTTCAAAAATTCTGAAAATTGAAAATGTAGAGGATAAAAATCTTTGTTCTAAGGCTGGAACTAGAGAACAAGACATTAAAAAATCAAGAAAAATGGATTTGCGATATTGTAAATCCATTTTTTCTTTTTTTGATTGATTTTTAATTTTATACGTTTATAATCTTGATTGTACTTAAAATTTAATTTATAACCCCCTAAAATATTAAAATTTAGGCTACAGATTCTCGATATTTTATTTTTTAATCTAGATAATTATGACTTTAGAAGAAAAAATACAAACTGTTTGACTTACGGATGTACAGAAAGAAATTGTAGAACAATTATTTTACGAAAATCTTGAGAAAAAAATGAGTTCTTATCTTAATAGATTTGATTGAGAAGACCAGGAGTGAAAAATTTGGTTGACTGTTGAGAAGAATAAAAAATCATTGTTTAATGCAAAAATGCAAATTAATTTAGATGGTAAAGAATATAGGTATGAAAGGGAAGACTATGTTAATATAAATGATTTGATTAACCATCTTTTTGACCACTTCAAAGAAGCACTTTCCAAGAAATAAAACAACAATAAACTGGAGAAAACTCCAGTTTATTTAGATAATATTAATAATTTAAGAAAAAATAAAAATATCGTCATCCTAATATACTGAATTTATTTCCTAACTTTTTAATCTTTTACCTTGCTTATGCTAAATATTATACTTTGAATAATTCTTGCTTTAATTGTATTTTTTATAATTGTTCTTTTCCATGAATTTTGACATTTTATATTTGCACGTATTTTTTGAGTAAAAGTAGATGAATTTGGGATTTGAATTCCACCAAAAATAAAAGATATTTACACAGACAAAAAATGAACTGTTTATACTTTGAACGCACTTCCGATTTGATGATTTGTCAAATTGAAATGAGAAAATTTTGATGCAGGAGAAGCAGAATGAAAAGATTCTTTGGTGAATAAGCCAGTTTGGCAACAAATTATTGTAGTTCTTGCGTGAATTTTTATGAATTTGGTTCTCGCCTTTTTGATATTCGCTTTTTTATTTAATGTTTGAGTCAAACCAATTGCCTTAAATGAGAAATTTGAAACCAGAACAGAAACGAAACTGATTCCATCCAGAGCTCAAGCAATAAAATCTTGATTATTAGTTCAAAAAATAAATTTTTTGCCCTTAGAATGAACTCCGGCTTCAAATGCTTGAATAAAAGATTTGGATGTTCTTATTTCTATAAACTGAAAAACTTTTTCCAAAGTTGAAGATGTAAAAAAATTTATAGGAGAATCAAAAGAAGTTTTAAATATGAAAATTTCTAGAGAATGAAAAGAAATTTCACTTTCTGTTGCCCCAAAAGACTGAAAAATCTGAACCTATATTTTACCTGATTATATAGATCCAAATTTTACTTATAAATATTGATTTTTTGAGAGCATAAAGGAATGAGCAATAGAAACCAAAAACCAATTTTTTCTTTGATATGAGATATTGTGATGGCTTTGAAAAAAGATTTTCGCTCCCACAAATGACAAAGAAAGAACAGAAGCAGTTGAAAATTTATGATGACCAATTGCAATATGAGATTTGTTTGTAAAAATGGTTGAGAATAATGTTGGTTATGCTTTTATTCTTATAATATGAGCATTAATAAGCATAAATTTATGATTTTTTAATCTTATACCATTTCCAGCACTCGACTGATGAAGAGCTTTTCTTCTTATTATAAACAAAATTTGAACTTTTTTATTCTGAAAAAAATTTGTGTGATGAAAAATGGAAAATCTTGTACATATAGTCTGATTTTCTTGTCTGATAATTTTGAGTTTACTTATAGCATTCAAAGACGTTTTAAAAATAGTTCATAACTAATAGAAATTGTTAATTTATCAAAAAAGAATTTTGACTATTTTGATATATTTATATAATGTATATCGCATTTTTATTTGATAATAGTTTTTAAATGCTTAAATTTTTTAAAGAATCTCTACAAGAGTTGGAACACGTTGTTCGGCCTACACAAAAGGAAACTAAAAAATATTTCTATATGGTTACTTATGTGATAATAGCACTTGGGCTATTTTTATTTTTGGTTTCTAGTTTCTTTTCATTTTCCTTATATGCAATAAAAGACGCCGTTAAACCAAGCGGTTGAAACACTACTAATGTGAATAATAACACAACTCCTTTGAAAGATATTAATCTTGGTACATGAAAAACTTCAAATTCTACTTGAACTAATAAGGAAGTGATTCCTAGCATTAATAATAATCCTATTAAGATAGAAACTTGAACTGGTGCTAAAAAATAATTTTTAAAACTTAAATTTTTTTAAGATGCTATTGGAACAATTGTGAAGTCAAAATCTTTCAGAAACCAGATGAGATCGGTATGTTATAAGAGTAATTTCTTGAACTGAGGAAGCGGTTAGAGAAGCTTTATTACAAAGAAGAGTAGCTTTTAATTTGGAGGATTATATTTTAGATGTGTTTGTGCCTTTATATGATAGTGTTTCTATTAGAGCATGATGAGTTAAAATAAAGAGAAAAAAGAATATTTTTCCAGGTTACATTTTGGTAAATATGATTGTAACAAATGAAAGTTGGTATATTGTCAGAAATACACCAAATGTTACAGGTTTCTTATGAGCTTGAAATATTCCAGTGCCAGTAAAATGAGAAGAACTTGAGAGATTAAAATGAGTAGTTGAAGTAAAAAAAGAAGAGTTTGTACTTAATATTATGCCTTGAGATTATGTGTCTATAATCAAATGACCTTTTGAATGAAATGAATGAAAGGTTACGGAGGTAAATGAATCAAAATGAATAATCAAAGTTATAATTAATTTTTTTGGAAGAGATACTTCTATGGAGCTTGATTTTTCTTGTGTAAAAGTTAAAAAATAGTAATGAAAAAAGCAATTTATGTTGTTAGTTTTTTGGTATTATTTTTTCTTTGAAATGTATTATTTAGTTTTTTAAATGCTGATTATAGAGATTTTCTAAGGAATAAAAAGACTGAAATTATAGCAAAATTTGATTCAAATTTATCTTGAGACAAACAAAAAAACATTCTTACAAATAAAGAAAAAGAAATAAAAATAGAAAGCTCTTTTATTCCAAAAGTTTTAGCTGATAAAATAAATTGAAAATTTGAATTAGAAGTTAGTGAAGATAAGATTTTTGGAGAAGTTTTTAGTGGTACGACTTATAAGAGTTTTAATGATAAATCAAAAGATTTAAAAATCTTTATTGTGGATAAAAATTATGATTATTTTTTTGAAGATTTAAAATCCAGATTTCGTTGAAGGTATGAACTAAAAGAGGTAAATGATATGTTTTTTTGAAAGACAACTTATTTGAATTCGATGACAGAAGATAGCTCGTGAATTATTAGATTTATATTTTTTGTTTGATGAAAAACAATCTGAATTGAAGTTTCCAAAAATAACTATGACTTAGTTAAAAATATTTTGAAAAACTAAGAATAAAACTTAAAAATTTATATTTTAAAATAAACATTATGGCAGATGAAATTTTTCTTACTAAAGAGTGATTAAATGAATTACAGAAAGAATTAGAAAATCTAAAAACCACTAAAAGGGTTGAAATAGCTGAAAAATTAAAAGAAGCTATATCGTACTGAGATCTTAGGGAAAATGCTGAATATGAAGAAGCAAGAACAGAACAGGCTCAAGTTGAATTGAGAATATCAGAACTCGAAGAACTCTTAAAAAATCATGAACTTATTGAAGATGATTTGAAATCAAAAAAACAGGATAAAATTATTATTTGAAGCATTGTAAAGATTTCTTATACTGATGATGAATGAAAAGAAATAAAAGAAAATTTTAAAATAGTTTGATCAACAGAATCTGATATCTTGGATGAAGAAACGCCAAAAATTTCAAATGAATCTCCAGTTTGAAAAGCTCTGATTTGAAAAAAAGTTTGAGACATTGCCAAATGAAAATCTTTAGCCTGAGAATTTAATTACAAAATTTTAGAATTAAAATAAATAATCTTCATTATTTTCGTACTTGAAAAGAGAATCTAAACCCGTTTAAATTTCTAATTTTCTAATCGTTATATGCATTTTTTTAGAGAACATATTATTTTTATACCTTTGATTGTTTGGGTAGTTTCAGTTGTTGCAAAGGGTATTTATCTGTATATAAAAAATCAATTTTCTGTTTCTTGAGCCATGGGTTCATGATGAATGCCTAGTGTTCATTCTGCTTTTGTGACAAGTATTTCTACAGCTGTGGGCATCAAATATTGAATTGCTAGTGATTTATTTGCTATTTGTCTTGTTTTTACGACTATTATCATATATGATGCGATTAATGTAAGATTTGAAGTTTGACTACATGCAAAAGAGTTAAACAAAACTAAAAATGCAGAAAAAATTTTCAATGAATCTGTTTGACATCTTCCACAAGAAGCTTTTGTATGAAGTTTAATTTGAATTTTTGTTTCTTTTGCACTTATGATGATTTAATTAATTCAAATTAAACTATGGAAAATAATCTTAATTCTTGAATAATAAATAAAGAAATTTTTGAAAATGAGTTTGATTTGTGTAAAAAATTGTCTTTAGAAAATTGATGATTTTGCTTATGGTGAGAATGTGATAAATGTTGAGTACTACCTCTATTGGTTAAATTATATAAATGAGAATTAATACATAAAAAAGAAGATTTAGAGAAATTAAGAGATTTTGGTATATAAGTTACTAAAATCCCACCAGAATTTTCTTTAAAAAAGTCTAATATTCTCTTGATAAAGCTAATATCCATATAATTAGAGTGTTTATATTTTAACACTCTTTTTTATAATTATCGACATACTAAAATACTAAAGCAAAACTACTAAAAGAATGGTTTATATTGATACAGAAATAAAGATAACTATATTAAATGACTATTTAATAAACCGAAGGTGAAGTATGATTTCTACGGTAGAAAATTTAGAGCTAAATTTCTTTGACAAAATATTTTTTACTATTATTATTATTATCCTTCAATAAATCGGAGGATTTTTTTATAAGTAAAATAAGATAAAGTGTGAGAATTTCTGTTTTGAGCATGGATGAAGAAACTATAAATTTTTGAAAGAAAATAGTATGAAAAAATTTGGATTATATCAACTTCTGCACATAATTTTTTTATCCACAAAATTTAGTTTATTAAAGTAAAATACTATGGACAAATTACAAACTTATAGACAAGAAATAGATCACATTGATAAACAATTGATTGAATTGTTGGCAAAAAGATTTGATATTATAAAGAAAGTTTGAAAATATAAAAAAGACAATAATATACCACCACTTCAATCTAGTCGTTGGCAAGAAGTTCTTGATATAGCCAAAAAATCTGGAGAGGAACTATGAATGAATCCAATTTTTATTTGAATTATTTGGAATACTATACATGAGTTTGCTTTAGATATAGAAAAAAATGTTTAGAATTTATAAATAATTAAATTTCAAATTATGTTTGCAGAAATTAAAAATAATCTTGTCAAGAAAGCCAAAGAAAATAATTTTACCAAAAGTAATATTATCAAAGAACTTTTTGCGAATGAGGATTTGAAGCATAAATATCCGAATGAAATCAGAAGAAGCACTTTTGTTGGTCAGATCACAAATGAGGTTTTGGCTGAGACTGGAAGTCAGGATATTTGTAAAATTATGGCAATTGGTGACATAGAATATTTTGGAGAACACAAGAAAAAATGGGAAAAACTTGTGAAAAATAGTATTGCAAATATAAATATCAAGTACTTGACTTGATATGATCTAGCCTGACAATGAAGCAAACTTTTTAGAGACAGGATTGTAGATTATATGCAAACTTATTATGATTTTTTGGCTTTAGATAAAGAAAAAATTTCTGATGATATTGTGCCGACTTATGGTTGAACTGATGGGTTTGTATTTATTTTGAACACTTTAAAATGAATTTATACTGACCGCAAAATCAACTTCATTTATCCAGAGTCGAGTTTTATGGCAAATGTGAAAATTGCAGAAACCGAGCTTGGATGAGAAAATTTATTTGAAATCAAAAAACCAATAAAAAACAATTTTTTTGTTTCTCGTGATCAAGTTGCTGAGCTTTATGAGCAAGAATTGAATTCAAATGACATAAATATTTTCTACATCACGCCAGTTTGAAATCCAACTTGAGAGAAAATCGATAAAAAAAGTATTCTTGAAGTTCTTGAATTTGTGGCTTCAAAAGACGATAATTCAGTGTTTATTTTTGACAATGTATATGTTGGATTATTGAAGGAAGCCGAGTCAAAAAGTATGTTTAATGAGATTTTTACAGATTCTAGAATCAATAAAAGAATTATCTTTTCTGAAAGTTTATCAAAAACTCTATGAATGACTGGATTCAGAGTTTGATGGCTTTGGAGTCTTAACCAAGTTTTTGTATCCGAACTTAAAAGAAATATTACACTCAAAAAAGCTTGATTTTCAAAATTATTGAACGAATTTGTAGTTAATATTTTGTCCGATTTACCTTATTTAACCAGGTTTCAAACTGAAGTTTATAATTTCTGGACTTTACAAAGAAAAAGTTTTTACAACGAAATAAAAAAGAATTTCGCACATCTTTATAACCTTGAATGAAGTACACAAGTATTAGATAGGGAAGGGATTTATATTCTGCTGAAAATTAAAAATTGACTTAAAACAGAAGATATTTTTGCTGAAACTTGAATTATTTGAGTACAAATTAATTTGAGTGATGGAATTTATATTAGATACGCTTTTGGGAATGTGAATTATTACTAGGAAGCTTTTTCATTTTTCTTTTACAAGTTGAGTGTTCTTTATTTTGTGCAAAACTGTGCTATTTTTATAGTACAATGAGTTTGCTCATAATTAAAAAACACTGAAAAACCATCTCAAAATATCAAGAATCTCAATTTTTTAGATTTTTTTTGTAATTTTTCTAAAATTGACAGGGTCGAATATAATGACCTAGGCAACTCCTCTACTCAGATGTATAATTTTTAGCGTTTTTTTAAGTTAAATTTCCTATCAAAATTTCATTTATACAATTTATTTTAAAGCATCAAGGAAATTCGAGATCGTATAGAATATCATTCTATTCCTATTTTTTTATAACGATATTAGATTATAAGAAATAAAATTTGACTTTTCCAAAAAATATGTATTATTCAATCAATATTTAGATATAAATTATTGACATAAATTTGTAGATTTTATAAAGAAATCTTCTATTAATATACATTTTATTTTGTAAACTATATTGTTGATGAACATCGTAAATAGAACAAATTCAAATAATAATTCTGAATTATTACAAGAATTTTTTGGTCCAATGTTAGACAAAATCTTAAAAAAAGATAAAAATCTTTTAAAACATTTTTGAAATTCACAAGAATCTTTTAATAAAGAATGTTTTGAGTTTTTAAAAGCAAATAAATTATATGATAACATAAAAAAATCATCTAGAAATTTAGAAAAATTATCAAAAAAAATTGAGTTTTATTCAAAACTAAACTCAAAATCAAAATCAAGCAAAAAAAATATTGCAGATTGTTATGAAGAAATTGGAATACAAAACAAAAAGATTGAAAATTTGAGTGAACAAGTTGAATTAGAATTAAACTGTTTTTTGAAAGAATATATTTCAAAAAACAGAATCAAAAATACAGTAAATAATTTTAAAAGTAAGATATCAGGACCTATTGGAGGATTTTCTTGATTTATTAAAGAAAAAAAAGAAGTTATTAAACAAGTAGCTTTTGCAACAATATTATCATCAACTTTATTAGTTACTTGAGTATGAGCAAAATATGATATTGAAAAGGCTAATGCTATTAATAATAAAGAAGCAGAAATTCAACAAATAAAAGATTCTACAAAACAAAAAATAAATAATATTGTTATTGATCCAAAAACAGAGGAAGCTATTTTTTATAATTCAATTCCCGAAACAAACAATCCTACTTGAGATTATTTTTCTGAAGAAAATTGAGCAAGCTTAAAAGAATTAAGTGTTGAGGATGTAAAAGTCTTGTTTGCTTCCATTTATTGAGAATGACCAGCAACCAGATTTTCTTTAAATTTTTCTGATAATAGTGAAAAAACAAAAACTTTTTTATTAAATAAAATAAGCTTGGCTAATCACGAGACCTGAGGGCATTATAGTTTTTGAATTTTGAATGAGGATCCATTTAATAATGGGATACAAAATATATGAATCACACAGTTTAGTAGTAAAAAAAATGTATTAGAAAAATATATTTATGCTTTATTTAACTGAATTGATTATATTGTTAGTTCATGAAGTTTAAACGACAAAGATATTATTGTTCTTTGAGTTCTTAAACAAACTCTTTATTATGAATTAGAGCCAATTATGTGAAAAAGCATAAAATACAATGATGATGAGGTTCAATCTTTTTATAAAAGAATCGAAGAAAAAACAAAACTTAGTGTCAGACAACTAGAGTTAATTGCACTTGATTGAAATTTAGTAGAAAGAACCACAAGCAAATTTGATGCATTTGAATGTATGTCAGATCCTAATATTTCAGAAGAAAAAAGAGCCAAAGGTATTTCTGCAGGTATTCAATGATGAATACCTGCAATAGGTAGAGGAGTTTGTGACTTTCAATATCAAGACAGGGTTGACAAGAAGGCCATTGGAGTATCTAGATGAACATGAAGAATAAGAACAGGGGAAGCGGTAGAAAAAATAATACAAGAAACAGAAGAGCAAATAAAAAAAGATGAAGAGAAGAAAATTGAAAAGTTAAAAGAAGAGGAAAAGACAAAAATGGAAAAGAGATGAATAATATTATAAAGAAACCATTTAAAAAACATCGAGGAAATTTCCTCGATGTTTTTTAAAATTCTAAAATAGAATATTATTTACTTTTTAAGAAAGCTTTTTTTCTGTTTGCGTAGAATACAACTATTGTTCATAATAACAATGCAGCCATTATTATTATAGTTTCTTCAGCTCAAGTTTTTGGAGCATTTTTCAAATCAACTCAAGTTCCAGTTAGTGCACCAGATCAAGCATCTGCAGCAGAAGCAAGAGTGGCAATAGTAGTTACAGACTTAGATATAGCAGTTTTATTTGTTTTACCATCAGAATCTTTTGCAGAAGTTACAGAAACTGTATAAGCAGTAGAAGCATCCAATACTGTATCCACTTTAACTTTCAAAATCTTTTTACTAGTTGTATCTTGTTCAGTCTTTAATACAGGAACATCAGAATTATCACTAGTTTTAGTAATTTTTAAACTTACGTTTCAATCAGCTAAATCTTTAGTGAATTCTACAGTAAGATTTTTGTTATCAACAACCTTAATTTCTTTAATGTCTAATTCTGCTCCACTTTGAGTAGTAGCAGCTGAATTTAACGAATCAGCACTACTTGTAATTACAGATAATTCTTCAGAAACGATTTCTGATTCTGTTCATGCTTTATCTAAAACAACAACAGCAAAGTAATAAGTAGTACTTGGTTGTAATTCTTTAATAGTTGTACCAGTAGAATTAAGTATATCTGATTCTTCTTCGTAAGTTGCACCAGTAGCATTTTTTACAACTGATTTTTTACCATATTTTACTATATATCAACCAGCTTCTTCAACTTTATCCCATTCCAAATTTATTGAATCAGATTTTGTTTCAATTGTTCTAGGAGCACTTTTTAAAACTAAATCAGCCTTAGCTGTAGCAGTAGATGCAGGAGTTGCCACAGGAGCAACTACAGTTCAAGAACTTGCAGAATGTGTACTTCAAGTAGAAGTTACACTTCAAGTTGCTGCAAAAGTTTGGCTAACTATCATAGTAGAAATTGCTATAAAAGCAAGAGCAGTATTTATTTTTTTCATAGTAAATTAAATTATTATTAAATATTAAATATAAAGATTAAATTTGTTTTATTCCTTGTTAGGAATATAATACAAGTGACATTATATTTAAAAACCCCTTTTATGGCAAATAAAAATTTAAAAAAGTATGAAATAAAAACAAAAAACGCTTTCACTCTTATAGAGATTATGGTTGTAGTGGCGTTAATCGGGATAATTTCTTTGGTTTGACTTAATTTTAATTTTAATAAAAGAGCAGATTTGGAGAAGATAGATAGGATAAATAATAAATTTATGGAGATAATTGATAATGCTAAAATTAATTCAATTACAGGTAAGTGAATATATGTTTGAACAACACCAAAAATACTTATAAATCCTGATCTAATTTCAATTAATGTTTCAACAGGTCAGATAATCACTAGATATTTTAGTTGAAATATTTCTTGATTTACTCAGATTTGAACCTGAGAGGTTTTGAAATATCCATTTTATTACGATGATAAGTATGAAATAAAAAGCTTTTCTTGATCCAAAAAAGACTGAACATCTACTTTGCTAAAAGAATTACAAATAGATTTTGCTTGAGATAGTATTTCTTTGAGTTGAACAGATATTTCTTGAAATCCAGTTTCAGATTTAATCCAGTTTCAGATTGATTTGGGATATAGAAAGAATTTTAAAAGTTTGAAATTTGACAAGAGAAATGCTCTTATCAAGAAAGTTGGAAATTAATATTTTATTCCTACTAAGAATTAATTATTTGAGTGTTACTTAAAATATTTCCTTCATTTCAATTCTCCTGGCAAGTGTTCTTGATCAACTTTCGCTCAGTCAAAATCGTGAGCATATTTATATCAAGATCCATAACCTAGATTTTTCATTAATTTTGTTGGAGCGTTTCTTATGTGCATTGGTACGGGCAAGTTCCCGTATTTTTCTATATCTTCTTTTACTTTATAAGTTGTCATATAAGCGTCATTGTTTTTTGGTGCCCTGGCTAGATAATGTGCTAGTTGAAAGAAAAAAACATCGCATTCTGGCATTCCGATTTTTTGCACTGATTCAAAAACATTATTCGCAAATATTACAGCATTTGGATCAGCAATTCCTATGTCTTCAGATGCAAATCTAAGAAGCCTTCTTGCAATATAAAGCGGATCTTCTCAAGAATAAAGCATTCTTCCGATCCAATAACAAGCTCAATCGACATCAGAATCTCTAAGTGATTTATGCACAGCCGAAATTATATTATAATGTTCTTCTCAATTCCTATCATAATAAACAGTTTTCTCAACAGCTTTGAGGATTGTTTCTCTTGTGATTTCTCCAGTTTTTTGTGATAGAATAGATATTTCTAGTATATTTATACTATTTCTAAGATCGCCATTTCCAAGTTCTCAAATAAGTTCTATGATTTCTTTTGTTAGCTTTATTTTCGGATAATTTGCAGTTACTTTATCAATATTTTTCTCAAAAAATTCTACTATTTCTTCTTTCGTCAAAGGCTTGAAAACAAAGACTCTACACCTTGACAGTAGGGCATTATTAATAGTAAAACTTGGATTTTCTGTTGTAGCCCCAATAAGCGTGATTACTCATTTTTCTGCATAAGGAAGGAGTGCGTCTTGTTGTGCTTTGTTCCATCTGTGGATTTCGTCTAGAAATACAATTGTAGTTATTCAGTTCTTAAAATTTGCACGTGCTTTTACAAGAATTTTTGTTAGGTCTTCTTTTTTGCTTGTTACTCAACTCAAGTGATAAAAATCAGCTTTGATGGTCTTGTAAATTATATAAGTCAAACTTGTCTTCCCAATCCCAGCTGGTCACCAAAAAATCATCGAAAAAATTCTTCCATTTTCTATAAGCTTCCTTAAGGGTCAATTTTTACCAACAAGATGTTCTTGTCCGACGAAATTGTCTAGGTTATCTGGTCTTAGGATTGATGATAGTGGTTCCATAGATTGTTTAAAGTAAAAAGGTAAAAGTAGAAAGGGGAAGTAGGAAATAATGTAGGGACAGGTTTTAAACCTGTCCAGAGGTTTGGCGGAATTAAGGAATTATACATCAAAATAAATTGTAGGGAACGAATATTTTCGTTCAGGAGGTAAAAATAAAAAATTATTCGCCATTGCGAGATTTTTTGAAAAAAAATCGTGGCAATCCAAATCCGCTTTTGCAGCTAATGTCCGTCATCCTGAATTTATTTCAGGATCCATGGTTAGTAAAGCATACTGGATCTTGATCCCGCTAAGCTGGACAGGATGACGTTACTACTGCTTTCCTTCCCGTACTTTTGTAACCAAAAGTACCAAAAGTTTTGGGGGGCTGGAATTTCAGCTGGTAAGTGATTGCCGATCTGTGTCGCATCACTATCGTCCAGCCCCCCAAACCCCCTCTTTTCTAAGAAGGCGGATAAATTAAGAACGTTAGAATAATAAGTAAATTTTCATCCTAATGTTCAATTATCCTGATCTCCGCTTCTCAATCTATAGCCTTAATTTCTGTTGTTCCACCAATTGGGAAAGTAATTATTGGGGCTGTGTGGCCAAAATCTACGTTGGCAATTACAGGAATTCAATCAAGTTCTTTTTTGTTTTTTATGATTTTAACAAGTCTTTCTTGGGTCGCTTTTGAGCCATTTTGGAACCTACATACAAGGATTCATTTTACTTTCGGAAAGTCAGGTAAGAGAACAAGCGATTGTAAATCACGATCAAACGTAGGTATAGAAGCCCCATTACAATCTTCAATAAAAAGAATTGAATCGGTCAGATCTGGAAAATATTCTGTTCATTTAAGAAGGGCAAAAGAATTTATATTTCCTTATAAAATGGTTCATTTTGCTTCTCATTCATTAATAATCCAGAAACCAGTATTATTGACAATTTTTTGATCTTTTGCTGGAATATACCAAACGTTATCGCTCCATTCTTTACTTGGCAATACCTCATATTCAAGCGAATAATCAAAACAATTTCCTCCTGAAAAATCGACGTAACATAAACCAGAATAATTAATCAATCCAGTTTTTGCATAAATTGCGTTATTAAGGACTGTAATATCCGAAAAACCGCAAAAGATTTTTGGATTGTTTTTGATAAGATTCCAATCGATATATTTTAATAATTGGTTTGAGTTATCTCAACCGACAGTTGT
>JAQUZJ010000016.1:17388-20479 GCA_028691375.1 Candidatus Altimarinota bacterium
TAAAACAATTTGACTACATAGTTTGTACCAAGGAACCTGGACTTTTGCCTTCGTTACTTGTTGGGCTTTCGGTTGCGAATACTTTTGGGAAATTACTTTGAATTCCTGTTGTTGAAATTAATCATATTAAGGCTCATATTTTTGCAAATTATCTTGAAAGGGAAGAGAAGGATCTCGAGTTTCCTGCGCTTTGTCTTACGGTTTCTGGAGGTCACAATGAGATTTATCTTTGGAAAAGCATGTTTGATCTAGAATTAATCTGAGAAAGTCTTGATGATGCGGCTGGAGAAGCTTTTGATAAAGTAGCCAAAATGCTTGATCTAGAATATCCAGGTTGACCGATAATTTCTAGGTTATCTAGTGAATACACTTGAGAATTTAGGTGAATTTTCCCAAAAGTTTTACTCAAAAACGAAAATATACAAAATTTCTCTTTTTCCTGACTAAAAAGCGCTGTAAAAAGGGAAATTGATTCAAGACTTGAAAAAAAATGAAAATTAACGCTAGAAGACAAAAAAGAAATTGCTTTTGAATTTGAAAAAGTGACTGTTGATACTCTCAAAACCAGACTTTTTGAAATTGCTAAAAAACTCAATATCAAAAACTTAGTTTTAGCCTGATGAGTAAGTGCAAACAATAGGCTGAAAGATGAAATAGTGAAAGAGTGAGAAAAAACTTGAATTAAAGTGCTATGCCCAGTTTCAAATGTTTATTCCCAAGATAATGCTGCGATGGTGGGAATTTATGGGTATTATTTGGTGAAGAATAAAAGATTAATTGTGAATTAAAATTACGAATTACTAATTAGTTAGAAAAATCTGCTTTCTTGTCCACCTTTGTCAAGGGGGAATTAAAGGGGGATTTGGAGCCAATGTTCGTCATTCTGAACTTGTTTCAGGATCCATGATTCGTATGGCACGATGGGTTCTGAAATAAATTCAGGGTGACGTTACTGTTAGTTTTCTCCTCGTACTTTTGTAACCAAAAGTACCAAAAGTTTTAGGGGGGGGATAAACCTTCAACTGGTTAGTCTCTGCCGATCTGTGCCTAATCATTATCATTTATCCCCCCTAAGACCCCATTTTTCTTAAAGAGGGGAAATTTTTATATTACCAGTCTCAATTTTCATTTTTTTAAAAAATCTCTTTCTTTTTTAAAAAATAAAATTAATATGTAAAAAACCCGAGATCAAAAATCTCGGGATTAATGTAGATAAAATATTTTTTAATCTAATTTTAGCTTTATGAAAGTAATTGTTGTTACTTGATGAGTTTTGTCTTGAATCGGTAAAGGTATTTCAGCGGCTTCTATTGGAGCCATTTTAAAATCTTGAGGATACAAAGTTTTCATGCAAAAATTTGATTGATATTTTAATGTTGATCCTGGAACAATGTCGCCTTTTCAACATTGAGAAGTTTTTGTAACTGAAGATTGAGCCGAGACTGACCTTGATCTTGGACATTATGAAAGATTTATTGATACAAACTTGAATAAACTTTCTTCTTTTACTTCGGGTAGAATTTTTGAAGAAGTTATTTTAAAAGAAAGAAGATGAGATTATCTTGGGAAAACTGTTCAGATAACACCACATGTTACTGGTCTTGTAATAGAAAAAATAAAAGAATGATACAAATCTTCTTGAGCTGATATTTCTATTATAGAGGTTTGATGAACTGTTTGAGACATGGAAAATGAATATATTCTTGAGGCCGTAAGGCAATTGCAAAGAGAACTTGGAAGAGAAAATATGATTTTTGTACATGTTACTTTGCTACCTTATATTGCTGCCTCCAAAGAAGTTAAAACAAAGCCAACTCAGCATGCTGTTAGAACTCTTATGTCTTATTGAATAACTCCAGATTTTTTGGTTCTTAGAGCTGATAGCCAGATACCGAAAGAACTTTGTGATAAAGTTGCTAGTTTTTGTTATATTTCAAAGGATTGTGTAATTCCTGCACCGACTGCAAAGACTATTTACGAAGTTCCT
This sequence comes from Candidatus Altimarinota bacterium, assembly GCA_028691375.1. GTDB lineage: Bacteria > Patescibacteriota > Gracilibacteria > BD1-5 > UBA2023 > STD2-258. The sequence continues at coordinate 19,376 of JAQUZJ010000016.1, forward strand.
TTGACTTTCCAAAAACATAATATTGGAGAATTAATTCTCTCCAAACTTTGAATGGAAAATAAATGATTTGATATGAAAGAATGGGAAAATCTTGTTGATAATATTAAAAAATCAAAAGATGAGATTATTGTCTGAATGGTAGGGAAGTACAATGACCTTGAAGATGCTTATTATTCTTTAAACGAATGACTCAGAACTGCGGGATTCAAATTTAACAAAAAAGTAAAATTACAGTTCATAGATGCAACAATGATTGAACAGGACTGAGTTTCTATACTTGATACAGTCGACGGAATTTGTATTCCAGGATGATTCTGAGAAAGATGAATAGAATGAATGATAATGGCTTGCGAATACGCAAGAGTAAATAAAAAACCTTACTTAGGAATTTGTCTCGGGTCTCAAATAATGTCAATTGAATTTGCAAGAAATGTACTTAAGAAAAAATGAGCAAATAGCGAAGAGTTTTGTTTAAATTGAGATTGTAATGTGGTTCACATCATGGAGTCTCAGAAAAAAGTGAACAAAAAATGATGAACAATGAGACTTGGTTCTTATGATTGTAAAATAACAGAATGAACTCTTGCTTCAAAAGTTTATTCTAAAAAAGAGATTGTTGAGAGACATCGCCATAGATTTGAGTTTAACAATAACTATCGTGAAGAAATGCAAAAAGCTTGATTTATAGTTTCTGGAACAAGTCCAGATGGTAATCTAGCAGAAATTGTAGAAGTCAAAAATCATCCTTTTATGATTGGTTCTCAGTTTCATCCAGAGTTCAAATCTAGACCAATTCATCCACATCCGCTATTTACGAGTTTTGTGGAAGCTATGATAAAGTAGGAGAAAGTGAAAAGCAGAAAGGAGAAAGTGGCTGAATTTAATACAAAAAAACATCCAAGAATTGGATGTTTTTTTGTATTAAATTTAAGAAATATCTAACTAGTTATTCAAATGTCCCTTAAAAAACTAGAGCCCCCCAGTTGACTAAAAATATTATTAGTATATTGGCACTATGAAGATAAAAAACAGATACAGAAAATGAGCAAGACTTGATAATTCTAAAACCAAAGAAATTATCAAGTGTTTTACACTTGATTCGAC
>JAQUZJ010000072.1 GCA_028691375.1 Candidatus Altimarinota bacterium
AAAAGTACTATAAATAATTCCTTAGATTGACAGGTTCGGATAATATAGTAATATGAAACTGTATCAATTTTCCAAAGTATATTTCATTATCAAAAATTGGCCAAAAATTTGATGAAATATTTTGGAAATCAGTAAATCATGTGTCCTATTTTATTCGAACCTGTCACAGGTAAAAGAATTTGCCTATACATGAATTATAAAATGTTCAGAATGTGGTTGTAGTATAACTGCAGAACAAAAAATTAAATATCTACAAACAAAAAAATATACCTATTATCATAGTACTCATAGAAGAGACATAAAAGAAAAGAAATGTACTCAAAGGGATAGCATAGAAGAAAAAGAACTAGAAAAACAAATCAAAGAAATTCTTGATTGAGTTATCATAATTCCTGAATTCTTAGAATGGGCATTAAAAATATTAAAAGAAAAGCACAAAACAGAAATAAGTGATAGTGAGAAAATATATGAAAACTTACATAAGACATTAGAGGAAGAACAAAAAAAGCTAAATAGACTCACAGATATGTTGTTAAACGAATTAATATCAGAAGAAGAATTCAAATTAAAAAAGAAAGAGGTAAAAAATAATATTGTTCATCTTCAATCAAAAAGAGACTCTACAGAAAGAACATCTTGAAACTGGATTGAATTAATTGAAAAAACCTTTAACTTTGCAACTTATTCACAATATAACTTCAATAATTGAAGTATTCAAGCTAAAAAAGAAATATTTAATGCATTAGGTCAGAACATTTTATTTAAGGATTGAAAACTTAGTCTAGAACTTAATAATTGGTTTGTACCCATTAAAAATAATCAAGAAAAATTACATAGAGCAAACTGTATGTTATGTTAGAACCAACAAAAAAAGGCATCAGTATGCAAGATACTAACGCCTATTCTAATATGATTCCACTATGGCACCCCCAGCAGGAATCGAACCTGCCTCGCAGGATTTGGAGTCCTGCATTCTAGCCGATGAACTATGGGGGTAAATGAATTATGAATGTAAAAACTGATTGCGGAGCACATTATAATTAAGAGTCGGGTTTTTACAAATTTTTAATGGTATTTTATCTAAAAAACATATATGCTTCGTAAAATAGAAAAAAATCAAGAACAATAAGTATTGGTACAATGAGCCGAAAGCTTGAATGTTTGGTTTTGTGTCTAAAAAGAGACATTCAAAAAAACATTCATAAAGCTCATCAGGCTAGAGCTAAGAGAAACAATGTTTGTTCTCTTATTCTCCACTTTTTTTTAATTGCATATCTCTTATCAAGAAACATTATAACAAAAGCAACTAGGTTTATGATGATTATGTAAATTTCTATAAAAAGAAACATAATTATTCAGTTAAAAGTGCAAAATATTTTGAGACCGGTCTCAATCTAAACAAAGGCAGGTTTTGAGACTCTGCCTTTGTTTTTAAATTTCTTAGAATTCCTATTCTCAAATACCATATCTTTTAAAGCTAACCAATTTGTCACCCATAAGTTGTCAAACTGTAATATCTGGATTGACCACGAAAGCCTGAGTTAAAAGTGCATTTTCTTCTGTAAATTTTTTAATTTTTCATTCTATGATTTTTTCTAAAATATCAGCAGGTTTATTAGTATTTTTTGGATCTTGTTTCATTTGTTCAAGTTGAATTTCTTTTTCTTTTGCAACAACATCTGCTGACATATCAGAAGGACTCATAACTTCAGGATTAGTTGCAACAACATGCATTGCTACTTGTTTTAATTTTTCAGTATCTGATCAAGCTTTTGCAGTAACTACAGAAGCAAGTTTACCATTTGAGTGAACATAACTCTCTACCGCATCTCCAGAAATAATATTTAGAGCTAATATTTTAAGATTTTCTCAGATTTTTAGAACATAATCGCTTTTAATTTCTTCGCATTTTGCAAGTGCTGCAACTTCATCTCAAGTGCTTTTTAAAGTTTCTAAAAATTTATCAAGCATTTCTCCAAAAACATCATTTCTGGAAACAAAATCAGTTTCGCAACCAACTGAAACAATATAAGCTTTGTCGTCTACTATATCTATTTTAATTTTTCATTCTTTTGTTTCGTTATCTGCTCTTTTTGCAGCTTTTGCAATTCATTTTTTTCTTAATGCTTCAATTGCCAATTCAACATCACCATCAGTTTCTATCAAAGCATTTTTACAATCTGAAAAAGAAACTAGTGTTCTTTCTCTTAATTCTTTAATCTGATCCATTGTAACTGCCATATTCGTGTTTTTTTTAAAATATAAAATTTTTGTTCTTTGTTTGTCATCCAGAGCGTCCTTTTTGTCATCCTGAGTGTCCCCTTTTGTCATCCCGAGCGATAGTCGAGGGATCTAATAGAGCCAGAACAACTGTAGAGGAGATTCCTCCACTACGGTCGGAATGACAATATGTTATCACCAGAGATAACATATGTGTTATTCTTCTGTATTTTTATCCAAAATATCGACAATATTTCATATGATTGGAATTTTTACTTCTTTTGAATTTATAGCAAAATACATTCAAAAAATTATTATAAAAAAGTAAAATATAAAATTCAAAAATCTTATGAATCCTCAGATAAATGGAATAAAAAACGAAAGAATAAGTGTAATCATAAATAACGCAAATGCCACTATTCCCTGTTTTCTATGAAAAGCAAGAAAAGGTGTTTCTTCAATTTGTTGAATATATGGAAAAAGGAAGCCTAAAGGAATATAGCATAGAGCACTTTCAACTCTATAAGCCTGTTTGATAAATTGTTCTTCATTCTGAAAAATATCTTCCTTTTTTTCTTTTTCCATAATTTTGAAATTATTCTTTAACCTCAGCTACTACTTCTTCTACTACTGTTTCTTCTTTTATTTCTGGTAATTCTTCTGTAATTTCTTCTTTTTTAACTTTTGGTTTTGCTTCAAATTTTGTAACAGGTTTTTTTGGTAATTGTTTTGCAGTGTTTGATTCTTCTTTAGAAAATACTCTTTCTACTTTTGTAACATCTTTTTGAACCACTTTAGATTTTTCAAGATTTGGTTTTAGGCATTCAAGTAAAAATTTGATAGATTTGATTGAATTAACATTTCCTGGAATAAAATTTGTACATTCATCAATATCACCAGTTGTTCAAAGTATAGCATAGGTAGGAATTCAAAGCTTTTTAGCTTCAATTAGAGCTAATTTTTCAAAACGTCCATCAACTATAACCAATGCATCAGGAACTTTTCTCAAATCTTTTACTCATTCATATGAAGTTCCAAGTTTTTCAATTAATTTCATTTTTTCAGCTTGTTCTTTTTTTGTTAGAATTTCTAATTCTCCAGTTTGAACATCTTTTTTAAGTTTGTTGTAAGTTGCAATTCTCTTTTTAATTGTAGAAAAATTTGTCAAAAATCAAGGAACCCAAGTATGGTCAATATAATGATTTCCTGTAGCTATTGCCACTTCTTTAACCAAAGAACTGGCTTGAATTTTTGTTCCTATTATAAGAACTTCTTTTCATTTTGAAGATAAGTCCTTCAAAATAGCACCCACTTCTTCTAATTTAGAAACTGTTTTGTACAAATCAAATACATGAATTCAGTTTTGTACTCCGTAAATATAGTCTCTCATTTTTGGAGACCAGAACGCTCTCTTATGCCCGATATGCACAGCATTATCAAGCATTGAGTTTATTAAATCAGTAGACATATAATAAAATTTTTAAAAAATAATCCTTAAAACATTATGTGGTTCGTAACGAATACGAGGATTAAACCATAATGTGCACTCTTTTCATTTTCCGAAAAAAGCTTGAAAATTATATGAAAAAAAGATAATTTTGCAAGAAAAAAGTAAAAAATACACAAAACTTTTGAAAAATACAAAACTGTGAGATTAATTGAAAATATTACAATTCATCTTTTAGTTTATCTCAAAAATACCTAACTAATAAAAAAATAGCTACCACTATAAATAAAAAAAACAATTCAAATCATTTTACATATTTTTTTAACAAAATAATTGAAATTCCTGAAAAATATCCCACTCATAAAATGATAATAATCCAAATTGCAGAAGCAATAATATTTGCACAAAGATAATCTATAATTTTAAGTTTTTTTACTCATCAAAAACGAAAACAAGTTGCTTTGTGAAATCAATAAATAAATTTTGTAGTACATAGAATTTTTATTGGATGTTTTATTATGTGTGATTCAAAAGATCCAGTTATATCTTTAAATTTTTTAAAAATCCAAAAATCCAAATGCATAAATTTTTTTCACAT
>JAQUZJ010000073.1 GCA_028691375.1 Candidatus Altimarinota bacterium
TTCTTAAATTCTTTTGAAAATGGTTCTCAGTTTGGACTGAGTCACTTTGCTAAATTTAAGATTATTATTTCATTTTTAATATTTTTTTTAAAATCTTCAAGCGTCGAAAGTAAAAAATTTGAAGGAACGGCAAGAATCAAAATATTTACTTTTTCCAAAGCTTTTTCTGAACTAGATGCTATTATCACATTTTCAGAAATTCAAGAATCCACAAACCAAAAAGGATGCCTTTTCGTTTCTTTTAGAGATTTTATGATTTCATCGTTTTTTTCGAATCATATAAGATTAAAACGAGAATAATCCAAATTCCTATCAAGATGTTTCATCACAGCATAGCCAAATTGTCCTAATCAGAATATTATAATATTTTTTTTATCCATTTTTTACTTTAAAAATCGAACTCACAAATTCTATACAAAAATCTTATTTTTGCAAAAAAGTTTTTACATAAATAAAACCTTATCCAAACTAAACTCTTTACCTGCTATTATTACCTTTGGTGTTATCTGATTTTCATCAATTTCACCTTCTACTTCAAAGAAATGTGCCCTCAAATCATTTTTATATTTTTTTTCTATAATATTATTTATTTTTTTGATAATTCACATTTTTTCCATAACATCAAAAACTCTCATAATAGCATCAGTATATCTAACATCTGTCATTCTTACTATCTGTTCTATACGTTCTCATTTTACCTCAAAAATCATATTTCATTTATCAATAATTTTAAAATAATTTGGATCAATATCATCTTTAAGATTATAAATTCTAATTTTTCCTTTTTCTTCTTTTTTCTCATCAACTTCTTCTTGTGAAAAATTTTCTATTAAAAAGTCTTTTAATTGCTCGATTCCAACGTATCATTGTGAGGATAATGTGATAATTTTTTTCTTTTTTATTTTTTTGTTAAGTTCTTTTGTCAGATATTCAAGCATTTCTTTGTCCAAAAGATCTGTTTTTGTAAGAATTATTACTTCTTCTTTTTTTGCAAGGTCTTTGCTAAAATTCTCAAGTTCTTTTCTTATGACTTGATAATTTTCTACTATTTTGTCTAGTTCACCACAATCTAGCAAATGTAGGATTACTCTTGTTCTTTCTATATGTTTTAAAAAAGTAGTTCAAAGTCATTTTCCTTCGCTTGCTCATTCTATAAGTCCTGGTACATCTTCTATAACAAGACTTTTTCCTTTATGATCCATTACTCACAAATTTGGTACGAGGGTTGTGAAAGGATAGGAAGCAATTTTTGGTTTTACATTTGTTAAAGTTTTTATCAAAGTCGATTTTCCAGCGTTTGGCATACCAATAAGACAGATATCGGCTACTAATTTGAGTTCAAGTTTTACAATTTTTCTTTCTCAGGTATCTCAAAGTTCAGCAAAATTTGGTGCTTGTCTTGTGCTCGAAACAAAGTGAGCATTACCAAATCATCATTTTCATCATTTACAAAGTATAAAACTATCGTTTTTGTAAGCCAAATCATAAATAAATTCTCAAGTTTCTGCATCAGATACAATAGTTCAAACTGGTACATTAACTACTAAATCTTCTCAGTTTTTACCATGCAAATCCCGAGTTCATCATCTTTCTCACGTTTCTGCTTTTATGTCTTTTCTGTTTCTAAAATCAGATAACGTGCTTATATTATCTACTGCTGTAAGAATAATGTTTCATCAGTCTCAACCATCTCAACCAAATGGACCTCATTTTGGAATATATTTTTCTCTTCTCCAAGACACAATTCAACTACCTCAGTTTCAGGCTATAAATGTCACTTTTACTTCATCAATAAACATAAGAATTAGAAAGTTATAATTATAAATTTTATTTAATAGAACTTAGAATTTGAATTTTAGAAAATATAAGTAGTTTTAATTTTTCTAGTTTACCCAATTGAGGTTGAAGCGATCCAAATTTATCAGGAGAGTAGGGTTTTTATTGTTATTTCGCGATGATAGACATTTTATTTTTTAGCATTTTTTGCCAGAGTCAGAAATAACAGAAATATTTTTTTGAAAATTTTTTATCCAAACCATATTGGTTTTCTTAAAAAAAATATCCATAAATACTCTCGAATCATATCTTTTTTCTCATTTTTTCAAAATTAAAATTTGCAGTAATAAAATTAAAGATTTTTTTAGATTATTTTTTAATATCTCAAAAAATTATTCCAATTATAATCCAAATTGAATTACAGCTTTTCATTCGATATATTATGATTTTAGAAACATCTGAAAAACCATCTCAAAATCTCAAGAATCTCAATTTTTGAGATTTTTTTTGTAATTTTTCTAAAATGGTGAAGATTTATATATTTTCTTATTTTTGTATTTGTTTTTACTGTTTTAAGTTACTTTTTTGTAATTTAGGCACAGTTGTACTGTGTTAATCTTGCTATATGGCTAATTTCTTTATCATCAGGTAAAGAATTTTATAAAGCAAGTTTTGCTTTTATTGCAATATCATTCTTTTCTAATCATCTGTATCTCACTTGTTTGAAATTGAATTGGCATTTTAGTATTCTAAATATATGCTCAACTTTAGATCTTATACAAGATAATTTCTTGTTTTTCTTTGTTGAACTCATCTCAGTATCTCTTTTTCAAGTCTTATTTTTTGTATGACCACTTGCTTTTATTAGACTTAAAACCTCTTAAAATAATTTTTCATAAGGAATTATCTTATCTATCTCTTCTAAGAATTTCTTGCTTCTGATTATTTTTCAAGCATTAAATCACATATTAATAAAACTATTTTGGAATATATTGTGGCTATTTTATTTTGTTCAAATTTCCATTAATAACAATTGGTTTTGCATCCAAGATTTCATCAACATAATGAATTCTCTCACTTTTTTGAGGAATTGGATTGAACAAAAATATTTTTTTGTCGTGGCCGTATGCAAATCCTATCTCCATGAGTGTACTTCCACCAATATAGTTTTCTATGCCTTTCTTTTCTAGATTCAAAACCAATATTGCATCTGAATTCTTAATCAAATTCCAGTACCTTTTTATCATATCAACCTGTTGAGATTTCCTGAGCAAAATATCTCCACCATTTTTTTCTTTGGATTCAAGATATTCCTCATAAGTCATCTCGCCATCAATCATTTTTTGTGTAAAATATGGAATATTTACCGTGTGACCCATTTTTTCCAGTTTAGTTTTCACTTCAATTATTTTTGGACTAAAGTCGATACTAGAGCAGATTGTGATTATCATTTTAGAAATTTAATAATTATTATGGCTTGATTCTTGTATTCATTGTTTTAAATTTTTCAAATATTTTCTGCGAGGTATAAAAAAATATAAAATTGCCCCAAACCAACTTAAGAATATTATAGTTAGTAGCCATGGCGTTTTATTTTCAATTGGTTTATTTAGAATATCAATTAACATCCAGATCCAAAATGCAAGTAATAATAAAATAACAGGACCAATAATCATGAAAATCTTACCTATAAATTCAAAAACGTACCCAGCGCTTAGTTTTTGTGCAAAATCACTTTCCACAAGGTACCAATCATTATCTATATTTTCAAAAACGAAGTAATTGGAAATGCCAGAAATATTCCAATTTATACCTTTGGCACTGAATTGACCTTTCACATTTATTTTATTAGAATCAAGTTGTTCTATGCTTTCAATAGTTTGTTGGTAAAATATTTCTTTGCCTTCAATATTTTTTTGTATATCTTGTTTTAATGTTGCCGGAGCATTTGGAGAAAGTATATTTATTATTGTTTTTGAATCAGACTTACCTACGGAATCTTGAATTATACTAATTTTATTAGTAATACTTTCTCTATCCACATCATTGACCTCGGCACAAGTAATTTCTGTTGAGACAAATAAAAGAAATAAAGTTAACACTGATACGATATATTTTTTCATAATCGATTTTTTTAAAAGATAAAATTTTATAAAATCTAGTCCATGCGATTTTACTTTTTTATCTATAAAATCAAAAAATTTTTAAATTTTTTCAAACTTGTTGTAAATTCTTATGTTTTTTATAATTGATTTATTATTCTGATTTATTATTTCCTTGCAAATATTCAAAAAAGAGTAAAATCCTTGTGATGAGTTGAAAAGAGTCCATAATAAAAATAAATCGTCATTGCGAAAAATTTGAAAAATTTTGTGGCAATCCAAATCCGCTTTTGTAGTTGCAGTAGATTGCCACGTCGCTATCGCTCCTCGCAATGACGACAA
>JAQUZJ010000074.1 GCA_028691375.1 Candidatus Altimarinota bacterium
TTGACTGCTCCATGATCTTGATATGGAAGAAATCTGAGAAAATTGGGAAAATCACGGAAAAAGAACTTGTGAAATTCTAAGACAAGAATGATACGAAATTCCAGAAATGTTTAAAGCTATATATTCTCATTGTGAGTGTTTGGGGCTTCCAGATGCAAAAAGAGAAACCAGACTTGAATATTGTTTGTCTTCTTGAGAACAAATCACAGGAATTATAACGGCTTATGCTCGTATGAGAACAGAATGATTCAAAAGTATGGAAATAAGTTCACTTACAAAAAAATTCAAAGACAAAGCTTTTGCTGCAAAAGTAAATAGAGAAATAATCAATGATATTGAGAAAGTCTGATTGAATAGGGCAGATTTTTTCAGAATCGCAATAGAAGCTATCCAAAAAATCGAAGATAAAATAAAATTAAAATAATTCTTGAATAAAGCCAAAAACTGGATATATTTAAGCACAATTAAAAATAACTATTTAACCCTTAAAAATAGCACTATGGAATTTCAAAAGACATATAATCCTAAACAATTTGAAGAAGAAATATATAAATATTGGGAAGATACTAACAAATTCAAGCCAAAACCTGGAAAAACTAAAAAAACTTTTTATATCCCAATTCCACCTCCGAATGTAACTGGCAACTTGCACCTTGGACATGCAATGACTGTATCTTTGGAGGATATAATGACAAGATATCATCGTATGGCTTGATATGAAACTCTTTGGGTACCTGGTACAGATCATGCTGGAATTTCTACTCAAAGTGTTGTAGAAAAAAAATTGGCTAAGTGTGGAATCAAAAGAACAGATCTTGGAAGAGAAAAATTTCTTGAAGAAGTTTGGAAATGGAAGAATGAATATGAAACAAATATTCTTGGTCAAATCAAAAAAATGTGATCAAGTTGCGATTGGACAAAAACTCGTTTTACACTTGATAAATGATTGAATGAAATTGTAGAATATGCCTTTTGTGATCTTTATAAAAAATGACTTCTTTATAAATGAGAATACATGGTAAATTATTCTCCTGCTCTAGAAACCGTTTTGTCTGACGAAGAAGTGGAATACAAAGAGGAAGAAGCTTTTCTTTATTATATTACTTATTTTGTAAGTGGATCTGATAAAGAACTTGTAGTTGCAACAACTCGTCCAGAAACAATGCTTGCCGATCAAGCAATTGCAGTGCATCCAAAGGACAAAAGATTCAAAAAACTTATTTGAAGAAAAGTAATTCTTCCGATTGTAAACAAAGAAATTCCAATTATTTGAGATGAGGCAGTAGAAATGAATTTTGGTACTGGTGCTTTAAAAGTAACTCCAGCACATGATCCAGTTGATTTTGAAATTGCAAAAAGGCATTGATTGAGACTTGATTATCAAGTAATTGACAAAACTGGGAAAATGTCAAAGGAGGCTTGAATTTTTGCGTGACAAGATGTGCTAACTGCTCGTGAAAATGTGGTTGAATTATTGAGATCAAAATGAAATCTTGTAAAATCAGAGCCCTATAAACACAAAGTTTGATATTGTGAAAGAAGTAAATGCAGGGTAGAAACAATCGTTTCTATCCAATGGTTTATAAATGCGACTGAAATGGCAAAAAAAGTAATTGTTGGATATAAAAATAAAGAATTTGAAATTATGCCAAAAAGATTCGAAAAAGTATTTGAAGATTGGATTTATAACCTTCATGATTGGTGTATTTCTCGCCAATTATGGTGGGGACATCAGATTCCAGCTTATTATGAAAAATGAACTGACAAGCTTCTTGAAGTAACAACTGACGAAAAAAGTGTATTTTCAAAATATGGAGAAGAAAATGTTTATCGTGACTCTGATGTACTAGACACTTGGTTCTCTTCTGCAATGTGGCCATTTTCTGTTCTTGATTGGAATCCAGAAAAACCATGAGAACTTTACAAAAAATTCTATCCAGCTCAGGTACTTGAAACTGGACATGACATTATATTCTTTTGGGTAATTCGTATGCTTCTTATGGGATATGAATATACAGGACAAACTCCTTTTAAAACTATCTATCTTCACGGTCTTATAAGAGATGAGGTTGGTAGAAAAATGAGTAAATCTCTAGGAAACTGAATTGATCCACTAGATGTAATAAAAGAATATTCTGCAGATTCTTTAAGAATGACTGTAGTAATTGGTAACACTCCATGAAATGACCTAAAATTCTCAATGAAAAATGTAGAATGAAATAATATTTTCTTGAATAAATTATGGAATATTGCAAGATTTGTAAGCGTGAACGTGGGGGAAATAAATAAAAGCTATGATGATTTACAAAAAGATATTTTAAAAAATTATGATAAATTATTAGTTCATGAGAAACGGATCCTTTCAAAACTTAGATTCCTCAATGATAAAATGACAAAATGAATGAAAGAGTACAACTTTTCTGAAACTGGATTTGACCTTATTGAATTTACAAAAGACGAATTTGCAGATTTTTATATCGAAGAGTATAAACTCACAAAAGATGAATCAAAATTTGGACAAGATGTAATTTCTTTCGTGCTTATGACAATCTTAAAACTCTGGCATCCTTATGTTCCTTATATAACTGAAAAAATCTACCAATCTATTCAAGATAAAGAAGATCTTATCGATTCAGCTTGGCCAGAGATAAAAATTTCTCAAAACGAAAAAATAGAAAAGGATTTTGAAGGGCTATATGATGCAATAAGAGTGATAAGAAATATTAGAACAGAAAAAATCATTAAACCTTCTGAACTTGTAGATATATATATTATAGGTCCAAAAGCTAGGCTTGATTCTTTGAGAGAAAATGAAATTATATTAAAATGACTTGCAAAAATAGACAAACTTGAACTAAATTCAAAATTAACCTGAATCAAAACTGAGCTTATGTCTTTTGTTGTTACGTGAAATTTAGAAATTTATATTGACACAAAAAATAATGATAATTTAGAACATGAAATTGAAAGATTGAAATGAGAGATTTCAGATAAAAAAGAATATATAAAAATCATTGACAAAAAACTATTAAATGATAGTTTTATAAGGAATGCTCCAGCCGATCTTGTAAGAAAAGAACAAGACAAGAAAGCTCAAGCAATAGAACAATTAGAAAAATTGAAAGAGAAGTTAATTAATATTAATAATTAAAATATGGCAAGCAGTATTTCTATAAATAAAATAAGAACTTCAAACAATATATCTTCAAAGAAATCCTGAAAATTATGAAAGAAAGAATGAATAGATCTTGTCACAAAAGCTACAATAGAGTCGTTTAAATCACTAGAAAACGAGGGGTGATTATGAAATAATATAGACTGTACATCTTCTGATATAAGAAAGGAGGATTTGGTTGCCAAAAAAGGAGAACCTTGATATATTATAGATAAATGAGCTTAATGAAATTTTATAAGTACGATTTTATGATGTGAAAAAAATAGTTTATAGCTTAAAGCTATATTACTGTCCTATAAATTTCTAATACCTCTTTTCACATTTTGTCCCAAGAAAAATCTTTGACCCTTTCTTTTCATCTTCGAACTAATTCATTTCTTAATTTTTCATTTTTTGTAATTTCTAACATCGCATTTTTTATACTTTCTAAACTTGTAGGATTAAAAAATAATGCATTTCATTCTCCAGCTATCTCTGGACAAGATGAATTATTTGAACAAATTACAGGAATTTCCGATGCCATAGCCTCAAGAATTGGCAGTCAAAAACCTTCATATAGTGATGGAAAAACATAGGCTAGAGCTCAAGAATAAAGAGTTCTCAGTTCTTTGCCTGCAACAAAACCAACAAGATGAACTCTAGATTGTAAATTATTTTCTACAATGGCATCACGAACTTCGTGATAGGTAAGATCTTCTTTTCATGCAATAACTAAATCTACGTCTATTCATGCTTTTACTGCTTCAGCAAAAGCACTTACAAGTCTGGATAAATTTTTATGTTCTCTCCAAACTCAAGTATAGAGAAAATACTCCCTGTTAATTTTAAGATTATTTTTTAGATTAATAATTTCCCTTTCATCTTCAACTTTATAAAAATCTTCCAGACTTATTCAATTATAAATCACTTCTATTGCTGATTCTTTTATATTTAAAATTTCTATAATATCTTTTTTTGTGTTTTTACTTATTGCAATTATTTTTTTAGCTCTTCTTGTTATTGACTTTATAACTAGATTGTATGCTATTCTATGATGCATTTT
>JAQUZJ010000075.1 GCA_028691375.1 Candidatus Altimarinota bacterium
GATACCAATCATGATAATTCTGGAAAAAAGCCAGAAAAACAGATTGAAATAATAAAAAGTGTTTTGAATGATATCAAAACTCTGGAAAAAGAATGAATAGAGGTTAACAAAACTTTTAAGTGATTCCTAGTTGAAAGTTATTTTTTTGACTGAAGACAGGATTTTACTAATTTATCCGAAATTAAAAAATGATTGTCACTCACAGATCCTTGTATAGGACTAGAAAAAACCAAAGAACTAATTGACGCTTTTTATAATGAGACCGGTCTCAAAATTTAAATTAATAATTTTTTGTATTTCTTAGACTTTTGTTTATAATGCTACGAAAATAGTTTCAATTTTAAAAAAATGATATATTTCTTTCCTACAGATACTTGTTATTGAATTTGATGCAATATATACAATAAAAGATGTTATTTCCAGATGTTTAAAATTAAAAACAGATCTTTAGATAAGCCCGTTTCGGTACTAATTAAAGATTTTGAAGAATTAAAAAAATATTCAAATTTAAACGATGAACAAATAAATTTTTTAAAGAGTTATCCTTATCCATTCACGATTTTAACAAAACCTAATAAAGAATTTGTTCTTCCAGATTTTTTAGATGGAAATGTTTATTCAAAAATTGCTTTTAGAATTTGAAAACTAGCAATAGAAAAAGAAATCTTGAAAAAAATTGAATTGCCTTTTTTTCTTACTTCTGCAAATATTTCAAATGAAAAAGAGCTTTATAATTCAAAAGAAGTAGAAGAGGCTTTTGTAGAACATATAGAAGATGTGACCATAATTAGCTGACAAATACCAAAAGCTAAACCTTCAGACATTTTTGAATTTGATTGAGAAACTTTGAATTTAAAATATTTAAGAAAAAACTATTAAATCCCCCTTAACACTAATAATCTTTAATGAAAAATAAAAAAGTCCTAGAAATAAGCGTTGATAGGAACAACGAAAAGTGACCTTTTATTTTTGAACAAATACTTTGTGTATTACATACTTTAATAGACTCAAAACTTAGACTTCTTTATTTTTTTGGGTTTCTCAAATATCCAGATTTTTCTTTTGAAATAGCTAATATCGATGGGATTGTAAAGTTTTTTCTTATAATAGAAGAAAAATATGCAGAACTTCTTAAAAATCAAATTTATGCTCATTTTCCTGATGTAGAAATAAATATTGCAAATGATCATCTAGAAAAATACAAAACCTGATATATTGGATCTTTGGGGTTAAAAAATAATTACCTCAATCCTGTTAAAATCTATCACGACTTTTGAGATAGAACAGAAAGATGAATAGTTGACCCTTTTTCTGCTATCACAAGCGCACTTAATAAACAAAATTGAACAGGAATGGAAATTTTGCAAGTTAATTTTTCTCCCATTTTTGACTATGAATGGAAATGAAAAAACAGCATTTTTCTTTTTAAACAAAATTATCCTGAATTTTTTAAAAAATTCTTACTTCAAAGAAAAATAAAAATTATAAGGAAATTTTTATCTCCATTAATCTTTTTCTTCAGAATTCTTTTTACAAAACAAGATGAAAAAGCTCTTGAAGATGAAATTTTAAAAGAAAAAATAGATTCTTTTGGTTACTCTGTCTGAATAAATATCTGATTTTTTAGCGAAAAACCAAATGAAATCATTGCAAAAACTGCAATCAAAGAAATCGCGTCATCAATGAGCATTTTCACAACACCAAATGTAAATTGATTCAAAATGTATAAAATAGTAAAAGATGAAAAAAATATCATAAAAGACAGAAAAAATCTCAAAAATATAATTTTGAATACAAAAGAACTTTCCTGACTTGTACATATGCCAACAGTTTATGTAAAAACAGCACATATAAGCCGGATAACATCCAAAACCTTAGAACATCCAACCAATTTACCAGAATTATGAAAAGATCCAAATACTTCTCCAATGGGTATAACAAACTGGAGATGAAGTGAAAAACAATTTTGAATATACGAAACTGACAGACAAAGGCACATTTACATAATAGGTAAAACTTGAATGTGAAAATCTACGCTTTTAGAAACTATGATTTTTGATGACATTCTCAAATGAAGATGAGTCGGACTTATAGATCCACACGGAGATTTATCTGAGACTATTCTTGCAAATATTCCAAAATCAAGAACAAATGATGTTGTGATTTTTGATCCATCAGACAGAAATTATCCTGTTGCCTTCAATGTACTTGGTACAATTCCAAAAGAAGCAAGACCACTTATTTCATCTGGTCTTATTTGAGTTTTCAAAAGAATTTTTGGTGAAAGTTGGTGACCAAGACTAGAGCATATTTTGAGAAATTCGATTCTTACACTTCTTGAAGTATGAAATGCAACTTTGATAAATATTATAATTCTTCTAACTAACAAACCATATAGAAGAAGTCTAATGCCACAACTCAAAGATCCAATGCTCAAAAAATTCTGGGAAGATGAGTTTGAAACCCTAAATCCAAAACAATTAACAGAAGCCATAAGTCCAATCCTCAATAAAGTATGACAATTCCTTTCGAGCCCAATCTTGAGAAACATCCTAGGACAGCCAAAAAACTCATTCTCTCTAAGAGAAATAATGGATAGCAAAAAAATCTTTATTGCCAATCTTTCAAAGTGAAAGATCTGAGAAGATTCGCTCAATCTCCTTGGTTCAATGCTTATTACTAAATTCCAAATCGATGCCATGAGTAGATCAGACATTCCTGAAGAAGACAGAAAGAATTTTTATCTATATGTCGACGAGTTCCAGAATTTTACAACTGACAGTTTCACTACTATTCTTTCAGAAGCTCGTAAATATAGACTCAACCTCATAATAGCCAATCAGTATATTTCTCAAATGACAGAAGAAATAAGAGCAGCAGTTTTTGGAAACGTCTGAACAATTGTGAGTTTCCAAGTCTGACACGAAGATGCACCAAGTCTAGCCCAAGCTTTTGGTGATGGTAATAAAAAAGATGAACTTATCAGTGAATCTGATCTTATGAATATCAAAAAATATAATGTCTACACAAGAATGCTTATTGAAGGTATGCCAACTCGTACCTTTAGTGCCAAGATTTTCCCACCAATCAGACTCTCAAAAATAGAATTTGCTCGCCAAGACAAAGAAAAGGTAATCGCTAGAAACCGCGAGGTTTATGGTAAGCCTGTGGCTTTTGTAGAAGAAAAAATAAATGAACTTCATGCAAAACTTACTGTAAAAGAAAAACCGAGAGATGAAGAATGAGAAAGTCATTACAAATGAAATTCTTGATGATATGAACCAAAAAAGGACAGACCATCAGAACACAATAAAATCCCAGACTGAAACAAAAACTGGCAAGATAAAAACAGAGAAAAACCAAGAGAACAGACAACACAAAACTATAATCAAAAAAATCAGGTTGATCAAAATAATAAAGAAAATCAATCAAATCAACATAAATCTTCAAATATTTTTCAAAAAACAAACGAAGAAAAGAAAAATTTTGATAACAAAAATTATACAAAAAATGATAAAAAATCGTTTTTTAAAAAATAAACATTTCCCATTCCTAAGTTTTTTCCTTTATTAAAAGGAAAAATTTTATTTTATCTTTTTACTGACAAGGGAATCATAAAATGTATTCTAAAGCCAAAAACTCTTAATGAAATTTTTTCTAAAATTAATTCACTTAATTATTTTTGAAAAAAATTTTGACTTTATAATAAATCTGACTATAAATACTTTCAGATTTGGTGGCACATCAAATCATCGACCCTGTGGGAGGGGTAAAATTCTGTCCTGGTAAATCCTGGTTAGAAGTCTGGAAACTCTGGTAAAATTCTGTCCTGGTAAATCCTGGTTAGAAGTCTGGAAACTCTGGTAAACTTTTTCGGAAGAAACTATAAATGCTTTCTGCCCCTCCCACAACAATTTTCCCAAGGTTGTTATGTCGACTACACTGTCAATGTAGCGATTATCAATCAAGAAAACAATTTTCTACAAGACCATTTCAATTGCACTGTTTATGTTATTGGAATGGTCAAAAAACATCAGGGTGATACTTCAGTATCACCCTTTATTTCAACGCCTTGGGTTTAAAACCCCTGCTTTTAAGCAGGAAGTACCTTGCCTGTTTTTAAGAACTTAAATTAGATAATTGGGTTCAAAACCCCGTTGACTTCAGTCCGATTATAACTACTAT
>JAQUZJ010000076.1 GCA_028691375.1 Candidatus Altimarinota bacterium
TAGAACCATCTTGATTATTGGATTGACTTGATGATGAAGAAAAAAATGCCTTAACAAATAGAATACTTGATTTTTTAAAAGAACCCGATGCCTTGGGTTATACTGGATTTTTAGCTTCTTTTTTATTGGAATCCTATAGAATAAAAGAAGATAAAGTAGAATATCTAGATGATTTTACAAGTGAATTTTTATGAATAGAGGGTATAAAAGCTGAGATTAATTTGGGCAAAAGAAAGGAACATAAAACAAAAGTAATAGTAAAAATGCATAATGAAAATTATGAATTAGAAATTACCGAAAGAGAAGATCAGTTAAATGGAGTTTTTCATGAATTTGTTATGATATTAGCAGAAAAACTAAAATTAAAACATAACTACATAGAGAATTTAGAGCTTCTTGCATATAATTCAAAAGCTCAAACCACTAATACTGATGCTAAAGTTGTGACTAAACTTGTGTTTAGAGACAAAGAAAGCGGAGAACTTTTTAGTGTTTTAAGTGAAAATAATAACGCAGATATTGCCGGAATAAATGCGATAAAAGAAGCATTCTCATATTTTATACTTTGTAAAGAATGAAAAATAAATCATGTTCAAGACAAAATGCTTGAATTACAATATTGAAATATTGAACTGAATTAAAATATAATTTAGTTTTTACTTAAAGCTAATTAATAATAATTTTGACAAACCAGATAAAGCTAATATAGTAAATTAAAATTACAAATAAAAATAAATTTTAATTGTAATTAAATAGGATATTATTTTTATGATTAATTTTTAGAATATGCAAGAAATAATAAAAGAATCTTGTGAATTTAAGGAAGGAGAGAAAATATATATATTGTTTGATTTATGACAAGAAAAACGGTCACATGAAATAGGAGAATTTAAAGATATTTTTTGATTAGATAAAAAATGAATTTTTTTGATGGAATGAAAAATATCAGAAATTAAAAATTGTAATATTTACTGCAAACTTTCAAATTGAGTAATTGGTAATATTATGAATACAAGGGCTTTTACAGGATGAGAATCCGAAAATGGGGCCTTAAGTATTTGTGAAATAAGAAATTGAAAAAATCATCTTTGTAATTTTAATTTTGTATCAGTTTATACAAATAAAGATAGAGCCGAGGAAGTCTGCAAAGAAATTGTAGAAAAAGAAATAGAAAATTTATTAGAAACTATAAAAAACCTTGTTAACCAACTAGTAAAACCATTGGAAATTGTTGGCGAAGAGAAATAAACTCTTCTTATTTTTAAATTTTGAATTCAGAGAGATTATAGCTATAATCTCTCTGTTTTTAATAAATAAAAATTTAGCTAATGTATTTAGTTTCTATAGATCTAGAGACAACATGACTCGACCCAAAATTTGATGGAATTATTGAGATCGGAATGGTGAAATATGATTTTGAAAAGAAAAAAATTTTTGAAAAATTCACAAGTCTTATAAATCCGTGAATGATTATTTCTGAAGAAATAAATATTATCACAGGAATTACAAATAAGGATCTCGAAAGTGCTCCGTTTTTTTCTGAGATAAAAGACAAGATAGAAAGTTTTGTTGGGGAAGATGATATTATCATTGGTCATAATGTCGATTTTGATTTGGGATTTTTAAGGGAATATAAAGTTGATTATTTGAAAACTCAGGTTCTTGATACTTTTAAATTGGCACAGATTCTTTTTTTCAAAGAAAAAAGTCTGAATCTTGGATTTCTTTGTGATAGATTATGAATTAATTTTCCAAATGCACATAGAGCTCTTGCTGATGCTGAAGGTACGCTAGAATTATTTATAAAAATAATTGAAATTATCAAAGATTTACCAAAAGAAAATAAGGATATTCTGAGATTTATTTCTGGTCTTGGAGGCAAAAACTTCTTTATGTATAATTTACTAGATATTCTTTGAATTATCTGAAAAGATGTTTATTTTGAGGGAATTGAGAAATTGGTTATAGATAAACATGATAATTTTGAAGAAAATTTTTTGTATTATGATGAAAAAATAGATATAGCTTTTCTTGAAAAACAAGAACAACTTAGAAAGAAAAACAAATTTCTTGAAAAAAGAGATGAACAAGAAAAAATGATGAAAATCGTGAATCAAGCTTTGCACAAAAGCGAACTTATGCTTATTGAAGCGCCGACTTGAATCGGGAAAACTTATGGATATTTAGTTCCATCAATTATTTATTCAGTCAAAACTTGAGAACAGATTTTTGTTTCTACAAATACAAAAACCCTGCAAGATCAGATAATTTTTAAAGATATTCCACAGATTCAAGATATTTTTCATAGTCTTGATCCAAATTTTAAATTTTCCTTTACGAAGGTAAAATGAAGGAGAAATTATATAAGTTTGTTACTTTTTTTTGAATTTTTAAGAAAAGATTTTTTTGAAGAATTTGAACTTATTTTAGCTGGAAAAATACTTTTTTGGTTACTTGAAACTGAAACTTGAGAATTAGATGAACTTAATTTTTATGGAAAAGAATTTTCAATTCTCAGAAATATCAATGCTTTCGATAAAAGAGTTTTGTATGGAGAAAACGATTACTTGAAACAAGAACCTCTTTATAAAGCTAGAAATAGTGCCAAAAAATCAAATGTTGTGATTATAAATCATTCATTATTGATTGGAGAATTTAACGAGGAATGAAGAAATATTCTACCAAAAATCAAACATCTTATAATTGATGAATGACATAATCTCTGAAATGTTGCGACGGATTCACTTAAAAGAACAGTTAGAATGGATTGGATTGTGAATCTTTTTAAAAGTCTTGAAAATATATTAATGTCTGAGACAAAGCAATGAGCGAAAGACAAAAAAATATCCAAGAAAAAGGAAGAAAAAGAAAATTTTATAGATTTTATGATAGATAGAGAAGCTATGGATTCTATAATGCTTGGATTTTGACTTATTTTTGATTTTGCATTCAAGGATTATTTGGTTCCAAAAAATAATGAAAACCAAAGAGAGATTCTTATTACCAACGACTTATCCAAATTCAATGCCACAAAATACAAAGATATTTTGAATGTAATGGAAACTTTGGAAGAGAGAATCGATAATTTTGTCCATTATTACACTGATATAGATGACAAAATTTTTGCAAAAATTGATAGATATTTAGAAGAATTGCAAGATTATTTTGATATTTTACATATTGTATTTTTTGATGAAAAATGTGAGTTTATCAAGATAGCCACTGCTTTACCTGATGAATGAATTTCACTTAGTGTGACCAAACTTGATATTTGAAATTTTTTAAAAGAACAGATTTGGAATGAACTTGATACAGCCATTCTTACAAGTGCTACTTTTGAAATTAATTGAGATTTTTCTTATTTCGAAAAATTTTTCAAACTTGATGGTTTTAAATTTTTCAAACTGAAATCCGATTTTGATTATCCTAAGCAAATGATTGTGCTAATTCCATCAGATCTTGGAGACCACAGAAATACAGAAGAAAGAAATTTTATAAATTCTTTTTTGCTCGATATACTCAAAATTACCTTATGAAAAACGCTTTGTCTTATGACTTCTTTTTCGAGCATCAGAGAAATTTTTACAAAAGCAAGTCTTGAACTCCAAAAAGAATGAGTGCAAATACTTGCTCAAAATGTGTCTTGATGAAAACACAAACTTATAGAAAATTTTAAAATGAATTCTGCTAATTCTATAATTCTTTGAACAGATAGTTTTTGGGAATGAGTGGATTTTCCATGAGAAGATCTAGAATATTTAGTAATCTATAAATTACCATTTAATGTGCCTACAGATCCAGTTTTTATGGCGAGATCAAGCCTTTTTGAAGATAGTTTCAGAGAATTTTGAATTCCAAATATGCTTGTAAAACTCAAACAATGAATTGGAAGACTAATAAGAACTAAACATGATAAATGAATTGTGATTTTACTTGATAAAAGAGTGAATTCAGCTTGGTGAAGAGATTATATCAAATGAGCTTTTCCTAAAGGCGTGGTAATTAGAACTATTGCCTCGTGAGAAATTTTGGACGAAGTGAGGAGATTTAAAAATGAGACCGGTCTCAAATTTTAACCCATGATATTGATATAGGTATTAACTCCATAAATTTCGATTTCATTTTCTTTTCAACTAAGTTTTTCTTTTCA